>RFIA01000207.1 GCA_003695675.1 Chloroflexota bacterium | reverse complement strand
GTGCCTTGTAACAACGGATAATCGCGGTCAAGAACGGCGTTCAACGCCAAACGCCCTAAGCCCGGCCACGCGAAGACAATCTCGACGACGACGACCGCGCTCAGCAGCGTGGTGATTTGTAAGCCGATGACGGTCACGATGGGGATCAACGCATTGCGGAACGCATGACGGGTGACGACCGTGTACTCGCGCAATCCCTTGGCGCGGGCGGTGCGTATGTAGTCGGCGGCGAAAACTTCGAGCATTGCGCTGCGGACGAAGCGCGTCAGAACCGAGCCGCTAATCAAGCCGGCTGTCAGCGATGGCAAAATCAAGTGCCGCAACCAATCGCCGACGCCTTCGCTCATCGGCGTATAACTGCTCGTTGGCAGCCATCCCAGCGTGAGCGAGAACAACATCACCAGCAAAATGCCGAGCCAAAAATCGGGTATCGATATGCCGAGTTGACTGATGACAGACGCGACAATATCGATTGGGCTGCCCGGCTTCATCGCCGCAATGATGCCGAGTGGGAAGGCAATCAGCAAGCCAACCAACAACGCGCCTGCGGCCAGTTGCATACTCGCCGGGAGGCGCTGCGCGATTTGTTGACCGACCGGCTGATTCGTGATCAGGCTCGTGCCGAGATCGCCGCGCACAGTATGGGACAACCACGCTATATATTGCGCGTGGAGTGGGCGGTTGAGGCCGAGCTGCTCTCGCACGATGGCGATATTTTCATCTGTCGCTTGCACACCGAGTACGACCCGCGCCGGGTCACCCGGCACAAGCTGAACGATTAAAAAGACGGCAATCGTCACACCGAAGATGACGACCACAGCCAGCGCTAACCGTTGCAAGACATAATTTAAATTCAAGAGCGGCCTCGACCAATCACATTCTCATCCAGCGCCGCGTGCATTCTTGTCATCGCCGCCATCACGTGCGCAGATAGGAGGCGCCGTTGACATCGACAATCGCGCCGGTGATGTACGCGACTCCTTCCGACGCGAGAAACAAGACGGTGCGGGCAATTTCGTCGGCGGTGGCGGCACGATGTAGCGGACTCTGTGCTTTGACGGCCTCTGTCAAGTGCCCTGCGGCCATGTCGGTGTCCACCCAACCCGGCGCGACGGCCGTCACGATGATGTTGTGCGGCGCGAGGGCTTTCGCCAACGATTGGCTCATAGCGTTCATAGCGGCTTTGCTAGCGCCGTAAGCCGGGGCTTCAGGTTCGCCGCGAAAAGCGCCGCGCGATGTGATGTTGATGATTTTGCCGCCGCCGTGCGCCATCATGTGCTGCGCCGCGCAATAACACGCATTGGCCGCGCCGACGAGATTCGCATTGAGCGTGCGTTGCCAAGCGGCTTGCCAGTCCTCATAAGACACATCGGCGATGGGGTGCATCTCATAAATACCGGCGTTATTCACCAGAATATCGAGCCGCCCGAATTGCTCAACGGTTGTGTTCACCATCTGCGACACGGCGTTTGCATCGGCGACATCGGCTTGCACGATGAGATGCCCGTCACCGTTGAGCATACGCTGTGTTTCTTCGGCTGCGGTTCGATTGCGCTGATAATTGATGGCGACTCGTGCGCCAGCTTCCGCGAATAAGATGGCGCACGCCCGGCCTATTCCCCGCGATGCGCCGGTGATGAGCACGGTTTTCTGTGTAAAGTCCATATTGTGTATCCTAATTGATTGTCTCGATTCAATGGGTCAACGGTGCCCGTTTGCAATTTGCCGACTCTGCGCACGACAAACGCCGGCTAATACAACAGCGTCGTGTCTAGCTGATTGATGAGCGACTCACCGGCGATGTAGCGTTTGAGATTCTCGCAGAACAAATCGGTCAACTTTTGATTCTCGGTCGAGGCGGTGCTAGCCGAATGCGGACTGATGATGACATTCGGCAGCGCCCATAGCGGACTGTCGGACGGCAGCGGCTCGGTCTCGAAAACATCCAACGCCGCGCCGCGTAAGTGACCGCTTTGCAACGCCGCAATCAACGCCGCTTCGTCCACAATTTTGCCGCGTGCGATATTGATGAGCACCGCGCCCGGCGGCAACTGCGCCAATTCTTCACGTCCAATCAGGCGTTCGGTCTCGTCTGTGTGCGGGGTCGCCAGCACGAAAAAATTCGAGGCGGCGAGCAGCAGCGGCAGCTCGTCCGGGCCGTAGACTGCATCGACATAGGACAAGGTCTCTTTGCTCGGATTGCGTCGATTGCCGACGACGCGCATGTCGAAGGCTTTCGCTAATCGCGCGACTTCGCGGCCAATCTTGCCGAGTCCGAGAATGCCGACGGTGAAGTCGGCCAATTCGTGCGCCGAGTAACGCGCCCAATGCCGCGCCGCTTTCTCGCGCTGCAAATATTCAAAATCTTTGGCGAACAGCAACATCGCCATCAATGCAAACTCGGCCAATGGCCGGCTGTGGACGCCACTCGCCGTGGTGAAGATCCAATCGGTGCGCGTGTCGTATCGCATCCGTTTGACATATTGGCCGATGCCCGCGCTCGTCGCCTGAATCCACTTGAGCTTCGGCGCCAGCTCCGGCAAATCTTCGCGATGGCTGTAATCGAAATCGAACAGGATGTCGGCTTGTGCCAGCAATGCCCGCCATGCGGATTCTTGCGCCGGTGTGCGTTCCGGCATCGCTGTGTGGTCGGCGACATAACGCGGCACACCGATTAAATCCGGGCGATAGATGACCTCAAACTGCGGGGCAGTCTGCCGAATTTGTGCGACGAATTGGGGTTCGAGATACGATGCAATCAGAATCTTCATGGCATGATCTAAATCTTCAAACGCGGATCCAATATGTCGCGCAGGCCGTCGCCCAGCAGATTGATGCCGAGCACCGTGACCATAATCGCGAGGCCGGGAAAAGTCGTCACCCACCACGCGACGCGCAAGAATTCTTGCCCTTGACTCAACATCAAGCCCCATTCGGGAGTCGGCGGCTGCGCACCAACACCGAGAAAGCTCAACGCTGCGCCGGCGATAATCGCCCCGGCGATGCCGTTGGTCGAGACGACGATGATCGGCGCGAGCACATTCGGCAAAATATGAAAGAACAAGATGCGCCATGCAGGGGCGCCCAGCGCCCGCGCCGCGGTGATGTAATCAATCTCTTTGACCGAAAGCGTGCTTGCCCGCACGACCCGGGTGTAGATCGGCAGCGTCGCGATACCGACGGCCAACATCACATTGCGCAGGTCGCGCCCAAGCACAGCGACAATCGCCAACGCTAGCAAAATACTGGGAAACGAAAGCAGGACATCGATCAAGCGCATGATGAGCGAGTCTAACCAGCGACCGTAATAGCCCGAAATCAAGCCGAGAAATGTCCCGCCCAATGACGCAATCGAAACAGAGATGATGCCCACCTGCAATGAGATGCGCCCGCCAAACAAGACACGTGCAAAAATATCGCGTCCGAGATTGTCTGTGCCGAAGTAATGAGTCGCGCTCGGCCCCATCAACCGTTCGCGACGAAATTGCTCAATCGGGTCGAACGGACTCAACACGGGGGCGAGAACGACGAGGATGATGACAAGCGACAAGACTGTCGTGCCGACAATGACATTCGGGCTGCGCCGGGCACGTCGCACAAATCCGAGGATGCGGCTTTCCCCCCGCTCTTGTTCTAGCTTGACGCGGACGGTCGATTGCTCAGTCATATTTGATACGCGGGTCTATAAAAACATAAATCAGATCGATGCCGATATTGATGAGCACATACGACAAGGCGACGAACAGCGTCGTCCCCTGCACGAGGGTGAAGTCTTTTTCAACCACCGCCTGCACATACATGCGACCAATGCCGAGCCGGGCGAAGATCGTTTCGGTCAAAACCGCGCCGCCGACTAAATTGCCGAACGTCAGGCCGAGTATCGTGACGACCGGAATGAGGGCGTTGCGCAATGTGTGCCGGAAGATGACGACTCGCTCGCTCAAGCCTTTTGAGCGGGCGGTGATGACGTAATCTTGATTGAGCACTTCGAGCATACTCGACCGCACCATCCGCGCCAACGCCCCGGCGGAGACAAAAGCCAGCGCGAAAGCAGGCAGCACGAGGCGGTCTAAACTACCCTGACCAATCGGCGGGAACCAGCCGAGCTTGACCGAGAACAATAAAATAAACAACAATGACGACCAATAAACCGGCACCGAAATCCCCAGCAAAGCGAACGCCATCGCAATCGTATCGATGATTGTGTTGTGGCGCAGCGCAGCCAACATGCCGAGACCCACACCAAGCACCGTCGAGATCAACATCGACGCCAATGTGAGTTCCAACGTATGGGGGATGCGCGTCAAAATCGTATCGTCAACCGGAAAATTTGTGATCAGCGAGCGTCCCAGATCACCATGTAAGACATTGCTCATATAATTCAGATATTGTTCGTACAAGGGGCGGTCGAGACCCATCTCGGCGCGAACGCGCTCCAATTGTTCGGGGGTGCTGTGCCGGTCGCCGAGAAAGACTTGTGCCGGGTCACCGGGTGTGAAGTGCAGCATCAAAAAGACCAGTATCGTCACGAGGATGACGGTCGGTATCGCTTGCAACAGTCGGTTGGCAATATAACGAATCATTGCTTTTAATGTGAGCGCCGTATGTAGGGGCGACGCATGTGTCGCCCCTACAACATACCTATATCATATTGTAAAGGCGGTTTGCGAACCGCCCCTACACGATGAGCGAGATCACTAGCTGAAGTGCGCGGCGTAGAAATTCGGTTGGAAACCACCACTGAACACGACCAGCCCTTCGAGATTCGGGACGGACGCATAGATCACGACCGGATCCTCAAAGAAGACCATCAAGGCTTCATCATTGACTTTTTGCTGAATTTGAGCGTAGGCCGCCGCACGTTCAACCGGGTCAGCGATACCAGCAGCCGTGTCGATGAGTCTGTCCATCTCCTCGTCGCGATAGCGATTGCGGTTCGTGCCGCCGTCGGCATTCGACGAGTGGAACAGAGTCCGCATCACGCCATCGGGGTCGGTTTGTGTGTCCCACCAATTTTGTGTATTGTGTTCACCGGCGCGGACAATATCGAGATAGGCCGAGAATTCAACCAGATTGATCTGAAAATCGATGCCAACCGCAGCGAGGTCGGCCTGCACAAATTCGGCCATCGCCGCGCTCAATGGGCGATCTGGCGCATAGTGTTCGAGCACAAGCGGCACGCCATCTCTTTCGCGGATGCCGGTCTCCTCATTGAGCACCCAACCGGCTTCGTCGAGAATGGCCGCGGCCATGTCGGGATCATAAGTGAAGGCGTCGCAGGTGGACGGGTCATAGCCGAACATGACATGTGTCAACGGACTGCACGCCGGTTGCCCGAAGCCGTTCCAGACGACATCGACCATCGTCTCTTTATCGATGGCGTAGTTCACCGCCCGCCGCACTGCTAACTCGTTGCTTGGCGCTTTTTCTTGATTGAACATCAATGACCAACCGTGCCCGGCTTGATCGAATTGTTGAATGACGAAATTCGGGTCTTCATCGAGGCGCTGCACATCTAAACCGGGCACCCCATCGATGAAATCGACTTCGCCACTTTCGAGGGCGGCGAGGCGCGTATTGGGTTCTTCGATCAATTTGAAGGTGATGCGTTCGAGGTCAGACGGGCCGCTGCGCCCAAAAACTTCTTCCGAACCCCAATTGTAATCGGGATTGCGCACAAGGACGACTTCTGATCCCGGCGTGAACGACTCGAATATAAACGGGCCGCTGCCGACGATACCGGCGAAGCCAAAATCTTCGCCGAGTTCTTCGACCGCCGTCGGCGAGACGATGCCGAGTTGCGGTTGCGAGACGCCATCGAGGAAAGCCGCATTCGGCGAATTGAAGCGCACCGTCACGGTGTTGCCGTCCACATCGGTACCGGCATAATTGGTGCTGCCGAGAAAGCTGAAGGCCATCTGCGAATTGAGCGCCGGGTCAACGATACGATCAAATGTGAATTTGACCGCTTCGGCATTGACCGGCGTGCCGTCGTGGAAGACCGCATCATCGCGAATCACAAACGTATATTCGGTGGCATCGTCGTTGACACGCCACTCGGTCGCCAGTCCCGGATGGAATGTGCCGAGCGGATTTTGCACGATGAGTGTGTCGAACACATGCCCGATCATAATGCCAACGCCGGATGATGTGGTCACACCGGGATCAAGCGAGTCGACATCGGCGAAGCTGAAGCCAATAGTGAGTTCGGTTTGTTGCGCCGAAACCGGTGCCAGCGCGACGCCCAATAAAAGCACGACGGTCATCAGCAATGCCAATAACCCCACACGATTGCCAAAACGTAGTTTGCGAATCATAAAAAGCCTCCCAAAAAATATATCTTTCTCTTTCAGATATTGAGGTGGGGAACAACAATGTGCGACAAACCTGCACCTGCTTGCATTATCCAATATACTGCATTTGCCACAAATTTCCCAACGACATTGGTTATGCAAGGTTTTACTGATACACAAGTGTGTTCGTCGTTTGATATG
>RFIA01000206.1 GCA_003695675.1 Chloroflexota bacterium | reverse complement strand
GTCGTATGCTAACCATCAGATGGCCTCCGTGGTTGGTTTGGCTTTCACCTTAACTATGCCACGTTTGCCATCTTTTTGCCTTATCCGTACTGTATTGGGGTTAGGGGGTGGGGTTGCGCCTCTCTGCGATTCAAAGATGTTCATCCCTGTTGGTGTGTCCCCTCGCGACAATTGTACCATGCTGTCCACGAAAGTGTTCACGAACTCTCGCGGAACAGACCGACGCGATTCGATGTGCAAAGCGGCACGCCGTTGTTGAGCGCGACGACTTCCCAACTAAACATGAAACCGCCACCGATGGCGCCGACCCCGACATCTGCATCGAGACTCGCGCTGCCACTTCCCGTCACGAATTGCCCGACAATATCGCCCGCTTCATCATACACATTGACCCGATAACCGTTCGCTTGCTGCGCGAGTGGTTCCCAGTAAAAAGTCACCGGGCCATTCGGGAAGCCGTCCGTCGGCGATGTGGCACGAAAACCCGCACACGACGCGCTCGTGTTCGCCACTGTTTGAGGGGCCGCCGCTGTCGTTTGTGACAACGTCGCGACTTCACCACCGGTCGGGATAATCAAGCGCTGACCGACATAAATTTGACTCGGATTGGCGATGTTGTTGACGCGGGCAAGCGCGGCGGTCGTCGTGTTGTAATTGACCGCGATGCGAAATAGCGTCTCGCCCCGTGTGACGATGTGTGTGTTTGCGGCGCTTGTATTCGTCGCGACGGGTGCGGTTTGTTGCTCAACGACGGGGTGTCGCTCGGGTGTCGCCTGTTCGGCGACGGGCTGCGCTTCCGGCGTTGTTTGCGCATCAAGCGGCGGCACAACATCGCTGTCATCAAGCATATTGCCGAATGTCAACACGTAGCTGATGCGGCGACCATCAGTCGCATAACCGACGCCGACGGTATCAAATTCGCGATGCACGAGATTGATGAAGTGCATCGGACTCCATCGCCAAAAATCCCACACGAGATCGGGCGTGGCGTCGATGCTCATATAATAATTTTCGCCACAACACCACCCCGTCCACACATATCCGGTCGCGGCGATGCGGTCGCTCGGTTTGCTGCCGTCGGGTCGTATGTGTGTCCGTCGTCCCGTTTCAACCAACCAATCGGCTTGATTTTGCGCGGCGGCAGTCAAAGCGGCGTTGAGTTGATAAGGCGGGAGGCCGTACCTACGCCGCAGACGATTGATACGCCCCAACATGTCCCCTTCGAGATCATAACCGGGCGGCAGTTCAAATTCATTCGCATTGACCGGGACAATCATCAGCCCCAATAAAATCAGGACAGCCAGCAAAATCAGGGTCATCTTCCCGCGATTCATAAAACACCTCATCACGATCTGTTATATATCGCACGTATATATATTTATTCAGTATAGGCTGGACTCACGTCATGAAAAGCAAATGCGGTCATTTGTATGAGAATACGAACCAACTCTAACCGGCGGCAAACGCAGAGTTATGCGGGTTCAAGCGAGAGGAGGATATGACTGCGCGGGGTGTGATACACGATATACACGGTCTCGCTATCAAGAGCGACAAGATTATCGTGCATGATGACGACAGGCTCTGCTGTGTGGGCCGATTCGAGATAAACACCGTCCGCATCTTCGGCGGGCTGCGCGATAAATGACGCGGCTGCATTCTCGGCAATATCGGCACGAATGGCTCGCGCATCGCCGAAGTGATAACGCCACATCCGGCGCACAAGATAGCTGTTGATAAGCAGGCCGATGAGCGCAATCACAATCATGATGGTGAACAACGGCTGCGGATTTGTGAATGCGGGAGAAGTCAAGCCAATGGCGACAACGACGGGCACAAGCACAAGCACGATAATGCTCGTCAACAAGCGTTGTGTAGTGAGGAAGCGCAAATTTGACGGCGTGAGCTTGCGCCGCTGCCGCAGCGACATCATGCCGCGTCGATTGTGTTCGAGGTCGTCCAATGTGAAGTCGAAGAGCTGTGCCAGTTCATCAAGTGTGTGAGTCATCGAGAGTCAAATTATTGAACGCGCTGAATCCAAACACTGCCGGGGGCGAAGCCGCCCACCTCATGATAATACCAGCGATATGAGCCAAAAGCCGCGTCCAAAGCATCGGGATGATGAACATTTAAATAATTCGATGTCCACAAAATCTTAAAGGCATTGTTGAATGCTAAAAACGCTTGTAACGCATATTGTTCATTCCAAAAGAGCGTGGACTTGAAAACCCATTCTTGCGGATACTCACACGGCCAAAAAATGTCATGAAAGTGGATGACAACGCCAACTGCTATTCGGGGAACAATTTCGAGCAATTCATAAACGACATCGCTGCCAATTTTCACCACATGGCTGGAGTCGATGAAGAGTATATCGTGCGCTTCCAATTCAAGAAATGGTTCTAAGGGCATCTCTTGTACCGGCGCTTTGATGAATTGGGATACACCGGGGATTTGTTGATGAAAGATCACCGATGTCGGGTCGATGGTTGTGATGGTGGCCGGATGAATACCGTCCGCAATATTTTGCTTGCAAGCCTGCACCATCAAATATGTTGAGTAACCGGCACCCACTTCGATGATGCGCTTTGGTTGATGATGGCGAATCATACAATAGAGAATTTCGGCATCAACCGACTCGAACCAACCGTTATTCAAATGATATTGATAGGGGTCGTCCGTTTTTTGTCGCGGGAATTGCTCATACTCATCCGCATATTTTTTCTGGAAAGTTTGCATCAATTCGAGCTGTTCATGGATGCGCAGGTCGAGACCCACGAGTTCAGACTCTTGCTCCCATAATTTTTGGGGCAACGTGCGCGTGTCGGGAATCGGATGATACGACGACACTTCAGTGATGTGAAAACCGCGTTCTTCCCACAATCTAAAATATACTTTCCGTCCCATCAGTTCCCATGGCAGCACGCGGGCGAGAATATGCGCGATGACATCACGAATCCGATTGGGCGAGATGAAAACGTGGAGTATTCTTTTCAGCAACAAACAATCCCCTATCGCAAAACACGCACGCCCATTTCGCTTTTCACGACTGCATCGATCAACATGCAGGATTAACCGAACGCATGGTCGCTAAAATGACCGCGCTGAACAAGACGCGCGCGTGTGTGCCAATCGTCACACCCCACAGCAACTGTCCGTGGGGGCGACGTAGGCTGTTTCATGGATTGTTGGCCGTTGCCCTCGATGTTCAAGCAGCATGGCTAGCGACGTTTGCGCAAGAAGGGCGGCACATCAATGTCATCTTCGTCATACACCCGCGCGCCAAAATCTTGTTGGGGGCGCGGCGGTTCAACCGGGCGTGGTTGCTGCTGTGGCGGTTGCTGCGGTATCGGCGCTGCCGGTTGCTGTTGCGGTAACGGCGGTGCTTGTTGGCTTTGTGGCGGCACGACAGGTGGTTGTTGTGGGCGTTCGACCGGTTGCGGTTGCCGACGCGATGACGGCGCTTCAATTTTGCGCGCCACGCGGCTTTGTTCAAAACCCGTTGCGATCACCGTGATGCGCACTTCGTCGCCCAACGAGTCGTCAATTTGCGCGCCAAAGATGAGATTGACATCCGGGTGAGCGCTCTCTTTGATGATGGCAGCCGCTTCGTTGACTTCAAACAGCGCGAGGTCGGGCGGGCCGGTGATGTTGAAGAGAATGCCGCGTGCGCCATCAATCGTCACATCGAGCAAACCGCTACTAATCGCGGCTTCGGCAGCTTTGCGCGAACGTTCATCGCCTTCAGCATGACCGACCGCCATCAACGCCGCGCCGCCTTCAGACATAATCGTGCGAACATCGGCGAAGTCGAGATTGATGAGCGCCGGAACAGTGATTAATTCCGAGATTCCCTGAATACCCTGCCGGAGCACATCATCCGCGAGCGAGAACGCTTGTTGTAAGCTAGCGCGCTTGTCGGCAATTTGCAACAACCGATCATTCGGAATGACGATGAGGGTGTCTACCTCGCCCTTGAGGGTTTCGATACCGACTTCGGCGGCTTGTGCACGACGCGCCCCTTCAAACGTGAACGGGCGGGTGACGACACCAATCGTCAACGCGCTGAGTTCCTTCGCAATTTGCGCGATAATCGGCGACGCGCCGGTGCCGGTGCCGCCGCCCATACCGCTCGCGATGAAAATCATATCGGCGCCGCGCAGCACCTCATACAATTCTTCTGCACTTTCTTCGGCGGCTTTGCGCCCGATTTCCGGGTTGCCGCCCGCGCCGAGACCGCGTGTCAATTTGTCGCCAATGCGCACGCGAATCTTGGCGTCAGAAAGCTGCAATGCTTGATTATCGGTATTCACAGCGATGAACTCGACACCGCCAAGCCCTTCGGCAATCATCCGATTGACGGCATTGCCGCCGCCGCCGCCGACACCAACCACTTTAATCTGAGCAGACCCCTCCAACGAGAAGTCATCCAAGGACATATCCATAAATCCAGCCCCTCCTCTACAAAGCGTTTTCGAAAGGAATTCGTTATTAATGCGTTAATTGTACGCGAATATGCGTAATTGACAACTTAAGTAACCATTAAACATCTTCATCCGGCAAAAGCCAACGCACCAGCCCCCCCAAGATGCCGCCGATTTTGTCCGTCGGCAGTCCGTTACCATTGTCGGAGTGATATTCTACTATAGAATCCATCTCCAACCCCAGTCTCAGCAATCCAACGCTGGTACTAAAGGCGGGATAGCGCAAGGCATCGGCCATGCCGGTCAAACGCTCGGGTCTGGCCAAGCGCACGGGGAAGTCCAGCACGCGAGTCGCCACTTCGCTGACGCCGGCGAGCTGCGCCCCACCGCCGGTGATAACGGCGCCAGCCCGCAGCAAACCATCGTACCCCGACCGCTTGATTTCTTTTTGTACCATCTCGAAGATTTCTTCGATACGCGCTTCAATCACCATCGCCAAATCCGCGCGGCGCGCTTCGGTCGGCATACCCGTACCGAATGGCTCGACGACGAATTTCTCAAGCGGGTCAACCGCTTTCGCCAGCGCATGACCGTGCTGCAACTTGACGGCTTCGGCAACTTCAAACGGCACCGGCATCCAATAGGTGATGTCGCTCGTCACGAGGTCACCGCCGACAGGAATCACCGCCGTATGCCAAACTGTGCCTTCGATAAAGATCGCCAAATCCGTCGTGCCGCCGCCAATATCAACCAGCACAACCCCCATCTCGCGCTCTTGTTCGGTCAACACAGCGTCGCCCGCCGCGAGTGGGTTGAGGATGAAGCGGTCAACATAAACACCGGCATCTTGAACCGACTTTTCGAGATTGGCGACACTCGTCGTCGAGGCGGTGATGATATGCGCTTCGACTTCGAGCCGGAAGCCGTGCATCCCCAACGGGCTGCGCACACTATCTTGCCCGTCCAACGAATAACTACGCGGGACGATGTGCAGCACTTCGCGATTGTGCGGAATGGCAATCGCACGCGCCGATTCCATCGCGCGTTCCATATCGGCTTCATTGACGCCGCGCGGCCCGGTGATGCCCGTCACCCCGCGACTGTTCATCGACGCGATGTGACTCCCGGCGACGCTGACAAAAGCTCGGCTGATGTCGTAACCGCTGCTCTTTTCGGCTTTATGCACCGACGCCGAAATCGCCGCCGTCAACGCGCTCATGTCGTTGACGACGCCCTTCTTCATCCCCGCGCTTGGTTCAATGCCGACACCGACGACGAAAATATCATCCGGACGCACTTCGCCGACAATCGTGCAAATTTTATTCGTGCCTACATCAAGGCCAACGACTAACTCACCCATGAAATTTTACGGCCCTGTCCCTGCTGAATAATAGGGCGCATCGGGATTGGCAACATTGATGAGGTCAGGGGAAATCCCCCGCGCCAGAAGATTATCTACCAGTGCATTATAAACCAAAATTTTGTCCGGCATATCGGTGCCGGTACCGAACCACGCAACCCACCCGCGACCGTCAACCCAGCCGAGACCGGTCGTGGGATTAAAACGCAACACATCAATATTGGAGAACATCGCCCGTAATTGTAATGCGCCATTAATCACATCGACATCAACGCGAGATCGCGGGCCGAGCGGTTCATCGAGAACATCGTCCACAGAGATACGCAGCAAGTCATCGCGGTCTTCGCGTTGCCGCATGACTCGCCCCTGCAAGTCAATCCACGTCGCGACCCCCGCCTGCTCCCAAACGACCGCCGGCTGCCGCTCTTCAATCACGATTCGTATCATGTCCGGCGGCCAACCCACACGAACCTGCGCGTCGGCAATCGTCGGCGACCGCAAAATCGACTCGCGCACATCTGCTGGGTCTACCCAAAAGATGTGCGTGTTGGCGACATCGGCCAGCGCGAAAACTTCCTCTTTGGTCATGTACGTCAAGCCGCTAACATCGATGCTGCGCACATAAAAAGCGTCGGACAAAAAGAACAACGCCAGCACAACAGCCAAGCTGAGCACAATCATCGCGCTGAACAACCGCGCCCCGACGACGCCCCCACCGCGCACCCCATGCTCAACAAGGGGGCGCTCTGCGACGGCAGCGCCACGACGACCACGCCAAACTGCCGGGGCCCGGATCGCCCGCTTCGTGCGTCGTCCCTCTTTCATGCGTGTCGTCATAAAACGAAATGAATGCCTTCACCGAAATTGCGGATATGCCACGAAATCAATCTGCCGCGCGATATATCCAACATTATCCCACTAAAATCCAATATACGCCAGCAATAGCTGCTTGTAAAGCATCGAGGACACAATTATTTCACAAAATTTTTAGGTCTACTGCCGCGCGAGCCTGTAGCCTTACGACAAGCCAGCCTGCTTTTAGCCGGTGGCCGTTGACTGCTGAGGAGATGCGCCTATTTTTATCCCAAAATTTGGGATATACGAATGCAACTTGGGAAATATATCGCAAATTGATATTTTGTCTTGGCGGTCTTGTGGCTTTGCGGCTGAATATCCTTCACAATGACGACCGGGCTGCATGAAGCAAGGTTTGACCATTTGTGATGGCGTGGTTATACTTATGGGCATTCGATTGAATGACATAATCGAACGATACAAAGGCGAAAACAAATGACAGAAAACACCCCCGCCATCAGCCCCGAATTGCTTGAGATTTTGCGCTGCCCGGTCGCTGTGCATTACAAAGACAAAGGCGATGATCCCGGACGACTCGAACTCGTCAAAGACAGTTGGCTCGTCTGCGCTGACTCCGGTTACAAATATCCGATACGACACGGCATCCCGGTCATGCTCATCTCGGAAGGGGAGAAATGGGTGGATACGGCAGTCGAGGACTTGCCCGTCCCCCCGCCGGAAGAATAATCTGAGAGTAACGCTAAAGTAGCGCTATCGAATTTTACATACAATCATAAGAGGACGATTTTCCTTCTTGTGTTATTTTATTGAATTGTAATATAATTATAAAACGCACGCGAGGTAATTCATGAAAAATTCCATCAAATTATTGCTCATCTTCATCGTTTTGTTTTTGTCAATACAAGTGCCACCCGCAGCAGCACAGTCGCCCAACCTAACCATCACCAAAACCAATAATGTCGGCGGGTCGGCGGCTCTCAATTCAACATGGCGTTGGACAGTCACCGTCACCAACGCGGGACCCGGCAATGTCACATTTGGCGCCAATCAAGTTATCGTCACAGATAATTTCCCGAATGTTCCCGGTTTAACTTACACGAATTTCACGCCAATTTTCAGTGGCGGGATTGGATTGCCATCGTGCAATTTTGCCGCTCTTACGGGCACCTGTACGTCGGGGGGCGGTAGTTACACCATCACCCCGGGTGGGACGGTTGGTTTTTCAGTCGATGTCACATCGACTGCAATGGGTAGTTTCACAAATCCTGATGCAGCCGGAAGTTGCCAAGCAGACCCCAATAATGTGATCACGGAATCCAATGAAGGCGACAACACCTGCACCGATACGGTCAATGTGGTCGGCCCGCCCAATTTAATTGTGACCAAAACCAACGATGTCGGGGGGCAAATCACACTCGGCAGCGGCAGTTGGTTTTGGGACATGACTATTCAGAACACGGGGACTTCTGCCGCGGCATTCAGCAACGGGCAAACCATTTTCACCGATAACTTGCCGAATGTTGGCATCTCCTATTTGAACTCCGGCGCTATAAATCTTGTCGGCGTGACGGGAACTATTTTTTGCAACTTGTTCACCGTTAATGTCGTCTGCACGGCAAATGGTGCCGTGACCATCAATGCAGGTGGCAGTTTCACCGCACGGGTACAAGCAACGCCGTCGATTGCCGGGGCATTCACCAATCCACGCGGTGGGGGTGCCTGTGCCGTTGACCCCAACAGCCTTGTCACAGAGACGAACGAAGGTGATAACACCTGTACCGATACGGTCAATGTTGTTGCGCCCGACCTCACCGTCACCAAAACCAATGATGTCGGCGGGACGGTTGTTTTCGGCAACAGTTATACATGGACGTTAAACGTCGCCAACACCGGCGGCGCTGACGCCGTCTTCAACAACGGCGACACCATCCTCATCGACAACCTGCCGAACACCGGCGCAACCTATGGCGCACCGACCGTCGCGAACACCGTGGGCATCACCAATCCCGGCAATATCGCGTGCAGTATCGCCGGTTCCGACTTGACGTGTACGGCGAGTGGGGGCAGCGTCACCATGGCGAACACCACCGGCGCGTTCGATGTGCAGGTCAATGTCACGCCGACGGTCATTCAACCGTTGGGCAATCCACGCGCCGGGGGGGCGTGTGTCGTTGACCCGAACAACGCCGTCACCCCTGAAAGCGATGAAAACAATAATACATGTGGCGACACCGTCAATGTCATCGCGCCCGACCTCACCGTCACCAAAACCAATGATGTCGGCGGGACGGTTGTTTTCGGCAACAGTTATACATGGACGTTGAACGTCGCCAATACCGACGCGGCTGATGCCGTCTTTAATGACGGCGACACCATCCTCATCGACAACCTGCCGAACAGCGGCGCAACTTATGGCGCACCGACCGTCGCGAACACCGTGGGCATCACCAATCCGGGCAATATCGCGTGCGGTATCGCCGGTTCCGACTTGACGTGTACGGCGAGTGGGGGCAGCGTCACCATCGGGAACACGACCGGCGCGTTCGATGTGCAGGTCAATGTCACGCCGACGATCATTCAACCGTTGGGCAATCCGCGCACCGGGGGGGTGTGTGTCGTTGACCCGAACGATGTCGTCCTTGAAAGCGATGAAAACAATAATACATGTGGCGATACCGTCAATGTCATCGCGCCCGACCTCACCGTCATCAAAACCAACGACACCGGCGGCAGTATCCGAGTCAATAACAGTTTTACTTGGTCGCTGACGGTCAATAATGTGGGGATAGCCGACGCCGTCTTCACGAATGGCAGCACTATCTTGTCGGACGATTTGCCAGCCGGCCCCACTTATGGTGCCGTCACCGTCGCTAATGTCGCCGGTGTCACCAACGCGGCCAATTTGGTTTGCAATATTGCCGGTACATTACTTTCGTGTACGGCGAATGGCGCCGATGTCACCTTGGCGGCGGGCAGTGGGACTTTTGAAGTCCAAATCCCAACAACCCCAACCGCGACGGGGACTCTCAACAATCCCCCACTCAATGGTCAATGTGCGGTAGACCCCAATGACGCTATTCCCGAATCGGATGAAAACAACACCTGTAGCAATCAAGTTCGCGTGCGTCCACGACCGACGCAAACCACGACATCTTCGGAAGAGGGCGGGGGCATCCAAATATTCGACCCGGCCATCAGCAAACTCGGTTTCTTGCAATTCGGGGAACTCGGCGTGACGGGCGAACAAATCGAATGGGTCGTCACGGTCGTCAACAATGGCGGCACGACGGCCAATAATGTTGTCGTGACCGATACATTGCGTCCCGAATTGCGCTTCGACCGCGTGGAAGGCGATGTCCAAGCCGCTGTCGATGGGCAAACGGTGCGCGTGACGATACCGGTTCTCGAACCCGGCGACGTCGTCATCTTCAGCATTTTCACCACCGTGCTTGAAGGCGGCGCGTCGGTTGATAATGTCGCCTGTGTGACGGGGGCGAATGGCGAAGTTTGTGCGTCGGCGTCGGCAGTATCCGCCTTGCCACAAACCGGCGAGACCCCCCCGTGGCGGACACCGGTACTCGTCGTCATGGTAACACTCATGGTGATGAGTATTGTCGGCGCGGGATTGTTCGTCACGAACAGACGAGCGCCTTAATCCGTCGATAATGCTTGAGAACGCAGGACATGGGGGCGTCGTAGCGCGGCGCCCCACAATCGTGCGCGTGTGCGATTGCCGCCGCGGGCACGCGATGTGTCGT
>RFIA01000205.1 GCA_003695675.1 Chloroflexota bacterium | reverse complement strand
GGCAAGACAAGTACCCTGAAGGGCACTGTTTAGGGGCACACACACCACCAAGTTGTCTAAAATTGCCCTCCAACAGCCTGCACAAAGTAAATTTTCAATCTATACAAACGACCTGTCCTTACACAGGGTAATCAGGCGACCGGTCTTATAGAGAGCGGTATGCCGATGTTTATAAAGTTATGTTCGTATCAGTAATATCGTTTATTTTCATGAGGAGACACATACGATGACAAGACACATATCCGTCAATCCTGAAGGGCAGCGCACATTCTTCGTGCTCGGCGACATCATCACCATCAAGCTCACCGGGGCGGAAACCAACGGCAAATATTCAATGGTCGAAATCATCTCGCAGCCGGGCGGCGGTCCGTCATTTTTGCACACGCACCCGCCACAAGAAACCTTTCATATCCTCGAAGGCACGTATGAAATTTACGGGCAAGATGAGAGCGGCGCAAAGTACGCCTTGCCCGCGCCCGCCGGTAGCATCTTGCATGTCGGGGCGGACAAGCCACACGGGTTCAAGAATGTCGGCGACACAGTTGGCACGCTGATGGCGATTTATGAACCGGCGGACATCATGATTGGCTTCTTTGAGCAAGTCGGCATCCCGATGAAGGATAAGCAGTCGCTGCCCGAAAGCGGCCACGACATGGAGAAAGTCTTCGCCGTCATGCAGCAAATCAACATGACGCTCATCGAGCAACCACCGGGCGCGTAACTTCACAACGGATGAACCTATGCAGCGTACAAGCGTGAATTGGACGAAATGCGATTGAACCGCCAAAACGCCAAGATTTTCCGAATGTCGATCATCGTCATGAAAGACCTGCCTAGTTTAACTCATCAATGCTGTGGAGATCAGCAGACGGGTTTAGCATTTATAGGGAGCGTTTTTCTTTGACACACAAACAATACGATATTGCGGTTATCGGTGGTGGGACGGCGGGTCTGATGGCTGCCGAATTCGGCGCACAATTCGGCGCGAAGGTCGCCCTAGTTGAGGCGCAGCGGCTCGGTGGTGAATGCTTGTGGACGGGCTGTGTGCCGAGTAAAGCCTTGCTCGCGGCGGCGAAGGCGGCGCATACAACGCGAGAAGCGGCGCGTTTCGGCGTTCACGTCGGCGATGTCACCATCGATTTCGCGGCGGTCATGCACTATGTTCACCATTCGATGGACACGATTTATCATCAAGATTCGCGGGCAATATGGGAGTCGCAGTCCATCGATGTCCATCAGGCGCGGGCGCAGTTCACTGATGCGCACACATTATCGCTCGATAATGGCGACACCTTGCGGGCGAAGTATATCGTCATTGCGACCGGCAGCCGTCCACAAATACCGGAGGCCTTGCAGGATATACCGTATCTGACGTCTGAAACCCTCTTCGATTTGACGGAATTGCCGCGCCGCTTGGCGATTATCGGTGGCGGGCCGATTGGCACCGAGATGGCGCAGGCCTTCACACGACTCGGCGCACAAGTGACGGTCATCGAACAGCAAGCACGTCTCTTGCCGAGCGAAGATGCGGACGCGGCGGCGATGATTGCCGAGTGTTTGGAGCGCGAAGGCGTGACATTCCGCTTCAATACAAGTGTCGAACAAGCGACGGAAACCGATGGCGTCGTCACCTTGCATCTGCAAAATGGCGATGTTGTTGAAAGCGACGCCGTCCTCATCGCCATCGGCAAACGCCCGAATATCGACAAGCTCAATTTAGCGGCGGCGGGCGTTGACGTGCGCGATGGTCGCCTCGTCGTCAACGATAAATTGCGTACTTCGCAAGCGCACATCTACGCGGCGGGCGATGTCACCGATGGCTTGCAATTCACACATTATGCCGGATGGCAAGCCTATCAAGTGATTCGCAATATGCTGTTTCCGTTGTCGGCAAAAGGCGTCATGGAAACCGTGCCGCACACGACTTTCACCGACCCCGAAATTGCCCAAGCCGGTTTGACCGAAGCGCAAGCACGCGCGAAATATGGTGACAAGGTACAGGTCACCCACCTGTCGATGAGTCATACCGACCGCGCCGTCATTGAAGGGACAACCGACGGCTTCATGAAAATCATCCACAAAGGCAATGGCAAATTGGTCGGCGCGACGATTGTCGGCGCGAATGCGGGCGAGATGATTAATGAATGGGCCGGTGTGATTGAAAAGAATGGATGGGTGTGGCATGTCATCACGAAGATGCACGTCTATCCGACTTTCGGCGCGGCGAATGTCATGCTTGGGATGATGCAATTCCGCAAGCAATTCGCAGATGGCATCATCGGGGCTGTTGTGCGGCGCATCGCGCGTTTCGCCCTCTGATGAGCCAATGCAAACAATCAGACAGTCTTTGACGTTCGTTGTGCGCAGCGAAATGCCTGAATCGCCGGCTAACCCCTAAGCTAAGGTTATAACTTTGCAACGATACAAGTTATGCAGCCTTGCACGGTTAGAATTCTCAAACAGTTGCTTTTATAGATTACGCATAGTTGTAAAATAGGAGGATAAGGAACTTAAACCTTGCCGAGCGAGTGGCGATTTATTTTTTTGTGGGCTATAGTTTGTGTTGATACAGTTTTTCTAGCAAAAAATGTGTATTTTCACTTTATCAACTGGCGGCTCTTTTAACACGGTTATATAGATTATGAGCAAACCTAATAACCCCGGCAAGCACATTCCAGAGATTAGCGGGGCCATTAGTCGTCCGCATTTATTACGCAAGCTTGAAGAGGCGCTCACACATCGCCTGATTCTCGTCAATGCGCCGCCGGGTTATGGCAAAACCACACTCGTCGCTGAGTTCGCCCGCAACGCGCCCTATCCTGTTGCATGGCACACCATTGAAGAACGTCAGCGCGATGTCCCCAACTTTTTTGCGCAAGCGCTCGCCGCGCTGCAACCGATTCTCCCAAATATCACGGATTTGCTCGAAAGTGTGGCCGCCCTCGAACCCGCCGAACTCGGCGCGATAGTTGGCGATTATGTCCGCGAGCAGAATGTCGGTGATTTTATTTATGTGCTCGACGACATTCAACACCTCTCGTCGTCCCCTGCGAGCGAAACGTTGCTGCGTTCGCTCGTCGCGCGTCTACCGACGACGTGCCACATCATCATCACCGGGCGCATCTTGCCGACACTCCCCTTGACACAAATGATTTCACAACGTGAAGTCTTTGCACTTGGGCAAGAACACCTGCGCTTTACACAAGAAGAGGTGCAGCAGCTCGCCAAGCAAGCTCAGCGCGATGATCTTTCGCCAGACAAACTCAACAACCTGACGACATGGCTAGAGGGCTGGCCGGCGGGCATGGTCTTGGCTTTGCATCCCCTGCCGGACAATATTCAAGCTCTAATGGAGCAGCTTGGCCACAATCCCGAATCGATGTTCGAGACGATGGCTGCGTCGATGCTCGAAGCGCAACCGCCCGGCTTGCGCGATTTCTTGTTGGAAGCCTCGACGCTACACCGGCTGTCGCCCGAATTGTGCGATGACGTGCTCGGCCTGCAAGACAGTGGTCGTTGGCTAGTGCAAATACAAGCCCGCAATTTATTCATCTCGCGGGTGCAAGGTGGTTTGGAATATCACAAGCTGTTTCGCAATTTTCTACAACGGCAATTACAGGCGAGCCATCCTGAACATTTCATCGAATTGCATCTGAAGGCAGCGCACTGGTTCAAAGAACAAAATCAGATTGAAGAGGCCTTCAATCATTATATGACAGCCGAGCGTCCTGAGTTGGCCGCGCCCTTGGCGGAGCAAGTCGCCCGGTCTTATTTTGTGCAGGGCAAAGAGTTGACTTTGCTGGCATGGGGCGAGCAGTTGCGCGAGGCGCAGGCCGATGCGGCGGCGCTGTATTTATCTTGTGCGCGGGTGCATAGCGATCATTTTGAATATGAAAAAGCCGCGATGTATTTGGCATTGGCGGAAACCGGCTATGAACAGCGTAACGATGCGCATGGCTTGGCCGAAGTCCGCTTGCAATATGCGACGATGGACTTGCAACGCGGCAATTATCAGGCAGCTTATGCTCAAGCCGCGCCGTTGATCGAAAATCCGCGCCATGAGAGCTTGTACGGTCAAGCGTTGAAAATCGCCGGGGTCGTCCATTATCGGCTTGGCAATTTGAAAACCGCTGCCGAGAATCTTGAAGCGGCGTTGCCTATTCACCGGGCAGAGGGCGACAAACACAAACTCGCCAATTTGTTGCAAGACCTCGAAGGTGTTTATCAACGTCTCGGTCGCTTAGATGATGCGGCAAATTGCCTCAACGAACAGGTCGGCTTGCGGCGTAAACTCGGCAGTAGCAGCACGTTGGCGTTGGCGCTCAACAATTTGGGCTATTACTATCAGATGCGCGGCGATTATCATCTGGCGTTGCAGGCTTTTGAAGAAGGGCTGAGCATCATCTCCCGGGTGCCGAATCGCCGGGCAGAGAGTTACCTGCTGTGGAGTATGGGCGATTTGCAACGCGACCGCGGCGCCTTTGGGGAAGCGATGCAATATTACAATCGCTCGTTAGAAATGTCGGACAACAACGAGCTGTCTTTGCAATGCGCGGTGCTCGTCAGCATGGCGCGGCTGCGACGTTGGCAAGGCCGTTTGAACGAAGCCTTCGGCAACGCGCAAGAAGCCGCCGAACTCGCCGCCGAACATCAACTCGCGATGGAGGGGATGCAGGCGCGTGCGATTTGTTATGTGATTGAGGCTCAACAAGGGCACATCGTCGGGGCGCTTTCGGGGCTTGAACAAATCGCCAACGAAATACAAGGCGACTCGATGGAGTCGGCGTGGGTGAATGGATTGTGTGCCTATGTCGCGCTGCTCGCTGGCGACAAACACGCGGCGCAACGCTATCTCAACACGGCTTATGAAATCGGTCAGTCTGGCAGCAGTATGCAGACGTTGGTGGCCGAAATATTCCACACGCCCGATTTGCAGAATTTTGTCGGCGAATATCGTTTGTCGTTGAGCGCTCTCGTCGACGAACTCAACCATCTGGCCGAGGCGCAAACCCATACCACCGATGCGGCGGACATCGAGATGGTCGAAATACCGATGGCGGCGTCGTACACCATTCGTGTGACGACATTTGGCGATGTCGTCATTCGGCGGGGACGAGAAATCATCCCCAACAGCATGTGGCGGTCGAGCACGGCGCGTGAATTATTTTTGTATCTGCTCTTTATGGGGCCGAAGAAACGCGAAGATATTTGCCTCGACTTTTGGCCGAATCATAGCAGCGAGAGGGTGCGGTCGAATTTTCACACCACACTATATCGCAGCCGCCACGCTTTGAATGGCAACGACGCGCTGCGACAGGCCGCCGGGCACAATGACGCGATTATCTACGACGAATATGGATTTTATCGCATCAATGACGATTTGGAAATTTGGTGCGACGCGAAAAAATTCTGTGAATATCTCGAAGAAGCCGAATTGCTCTCTGTGGCCGACCCGCGCTCTGAAGAATTACTGCGGCGGGCGGTTGAACTGTATCGTGGCGACTTCTTGCAATCCGTTCATCATAGTTGGGCAGACGCGCTGCGCACAAATTATGAAGAATTGTACATCGAAGCGCTGATCGGTCTTGGCAACAGCGTACAGGCGCGGCGCGAGTCGCAGGCGGCGCAAGAATATTATCGCCGTGCGCTAGAGATCGACCCCTATCGCGAAGATGCCCATCGCGGTTTGATGTCGTGTTATGCCAAGCAGGGGCAGCGCCACAAAGTCAAAAAACATCTCGACACGCTGCGCGACTTCTTGCAAAAAGAAATCGGCGTCGAACCATCCGGCGAGACCTTGCGCCACGCCGAGAATCTGCTGCGCTAATATAGACTCGAAGCTACAAATCGTGCAACACAAAGGACGCAGAACGGTCAAATCTGCTCTGCGTCCTTTATATTTTCACGCTACGATTGCGCTGTTTACAATCCGTAGATGAACGTCTCCGGCTGGAAGGCCGCCCACGCAAACCAGAAATGCGGCGCGCCGTTGATTTGTCGTAATTGCGAACCGGCCAACTCCCCTTCGGTTGCCGTGCCGAACACATTCCATATCGTATTCGTCTGTTCGTCGCGTACATTGCCGTCGCCGTCGATGAAGAATGTGAGCACACGACCGTCCAACTCGCGATTGTAAAGTGCCGCCATGCCAACGTCTCGCGACTCGTCAATCGAACGCCGGTCAAGCGCTGCCGTTGCGCCCGGTTGCCAGATCGCGACGACATTGCGGTCGTTGACAATATCGTTGATGACGCCGACTTCGGCCAATGCAGAGAATGGATAGGCCATCGGCTGGCCGCCAATCATCCCCGCCAAAACACGTTCGGTCGGCGGCAGGCGATTATCAATATCGCCTTCAAACAAAAACGGACGCGAACGATTTTCATAATCTTCATACGGTGTATTGCCGTAACTGCGAGTGGCACCCGTATTGCGCGAGAGCACAATACCGTCGGGATATTGCTCGACAAACGCGCCGAAGCTGACCATCTGCGATGGGATGAATTCCAGCATGTATCCTGTCATATCGCCGACAACCGCCTCGCCGCTGAGCTGCTGCCACCAACTTTGTGTTAAATCATCCCACATGACGAGATCGCTGTTGCGCAAAGTGCCCGAATTCCCAAAGCGAACCACATTGCCATCAACGACACGATTGAAAACAAGACCGCTATTGCACAACGGACAGTAGGTGACGACGACCGGTTGTTCGCCGACAACATCGTTGGCAATTTCGTGCCAGCTCATCACCGCGAGTGGGTAGGCGCGTGCATCGCCATTAATTTCAATTGAAATGACCGGGGATTGCGGCTGCAACCATTCGCTGGCTGCGGCAATCGACTCGAATTGTGGGTCGTCAATCGGGGGGATTTCGTCTGGCGCTGGGCCGCCCGAACGAAATTCGAGATAAGATGCACTGTGAATGCAGAAATTGGTTTTCGTCCAGAAATTCGTCCTGAAGCGAATCGACACCCCCGCAAACGGATTTTCGCAATCCAGTTGCGAAGCGGCAACCGCCTCATCGCTTTCGGCATCGCCCGACGTGGCCGCGGCGGTCTGTACCCCCGATGTGCTCGAATCGCCGGTCTGACTCGCCGCCGCTTCTGCATCCGCCCCATCCGATGATGAAGTCGTCGTTGAAGATGACGAAACCACGATCCGTGTTGACGATGAAGCAGACTCGGAAACAGACTCGGACGAAGATGTCGTCTCCGTCTGTGATGAATTCGATTGTGATGAGGATGATGAAAAGACAATCAATGATGACTCATCGTTGGATGATGCCATATTCAACGAAGAATTTGATTGTGTGCGCGAAGTTTGTGACGATGAATCAGTCGTCGTGGCCTCTGATGATGCGTCGTCCGATGGTGAGTCGTCAGCGCTTTCTGCAACATCATTTTCGACATGCTCCGATGAAAACGAGTCGGATAATACGGATGATAACGATGATTCAGTCGAAGTATCGAATAAAAATAGAGAGAACCCAACAACAACGGTGAAACTGCCCACGAGATATAAAAATCTTTGTCGCATTTGACCTGTAAGCTCCTAAGTCCCCTAAAATATAGCGATTGTCGATCCAATTCATTCTACAACAGCGCCGCACAAGATAAAACATAACAACAGATGAGTAAACGCTCATCATGACCATAGAGCTATGTTGAATCGTTTGGTTTTTCTTGGCGCTCTTTGCGCCTTGGCGATTGAATCCGTTCTATTTTCAGAGGAGGGCGGCGTGCGATTATACTGCGTCGTCGAGCTAGAGATGGAATGCTCTGAGGTGGCGAGCGAGCAAAAAGGCGCTCGCGATGAGCGAAACAACAGCGAATGTCGTGAGCATCAGCAGCAATGGGGTTCGCCAATAGGGGGTTTCGCCGGTGTTGGGCAACGCGGACACACTGAGGACGGAAGCCTGCGCACACGTTTGTGATGTATTTGCATATTGCCCACAAACTTGGTTGATTAAGATGAATGGCGGCGCGATGCTGTCTCGAATGCGCGTTTGAACGGTGAGCGTTGTCGACTCGTTCGGCGTCATCACATCTTGTGCGAAGCTGACTATTTGACCGTCCACCGAGACAATGCCACTGTCCGATGAGGCATCGAGGATTTCTAACGATGGCGGTACATCATTTTGCGCGGTCAAGTCGGCGACGGCAAACGCATTGGGATTGTGAATGATAATCGAAAAGGTGACCTCATCGCCGGGCAAGGCGAAGGGCGGTTCAACCACATTTTGAATATCCGGTAAGGCGGGGGTACGCTGCGCATTCGCCACGATGGGCGTCGCTAGCAGCACGTCGGATACGGAAGGTGCGCCGATATTGGGGTCAAGATCGTTCGTCTGTGCAAAAGCAAATGTTGCGCTAGCCAACACCACTAGCGAAAAAATAACCCCAAGCACCGATTGCGAGCGAATGCGATTCATCGAAATTTACGGTGGCAGCCACCAACATGAACGGGTGGACGAAACCGTTTCTCCAATCAAACATGATATGAGGCGCAAACGATATTCCCGGAAGGGGCCAAACAAGCAGTGATGCGTCATACGACCGGAAAATGTGCATCGGAGTATAACATAACCTTGCGATTACAACAATCGATTGGTGCTACAAGAGCGAGCCAAAATTTCATTGCATATTTTCGAGCCTATTTTGCGTAAATCCTGTATATTTATATTTAAGCGAGGCGCTCATGGCACGCCGCATCGCCCCTACGATTTGTGTTGAATCGTTTCGATTTGTCTTGGCGATCTTTGCGCCTTTGCGGTTCCATATCGTTCTATTAGCAGGGAGTTGTCGATGCAATTTCATTATCGTGTGATTATCATGTGGATACTGGCGGTCGTGATGATACCGACTGTCGCTTTTGGGCAGAGTGATTTGTGTGCGCTGCTTGTACAAAACGCGCTCGCCGTCACCGATGAAGCTTGTGTAGACACCGGACGCAACCAAGCGTGTTATGGCAATTCGCTATTGCAGGCGACTCTTCAGGCCGACGCCGCCAACGTCGTCTTCAACACGCCCGGTGACAAGGTTGACCTCACAGATGTACAGACGTTGCGGCTCGGTTCATTCAATGCCGACAATGAAGAGTGGGGCGTCGCTTTGATGCGTGTACAAGCGAATCTGCCGGAAACATTGCCGGGACAAAATGTCACCTTCGTGCTTTTTGGCGATGTCGAAATTGAGGACGCCACCGCCCCCGACGCACCACCCATGCAAGCATTTTTCTTCCGCTCCGGCATCGGTGACGCGCCGTGTGAGTCCGCGCCGAACAGCGGCATCTTGATTCAAACGCCGGAAGGGGTCGGCGAAATCAATCTGCGCGTCAACGAAGTTGACATAACGCTCGGCTCGACGACCTTTCTACAAGCACAACCGGGCGACGAGATGATTATCAACGGGCTTGAAGGCAATGTGATGGCTTCATCTTTCGATGAGATGGAAAACGCCATACCGGGAACGCGGGTGCGTGTCCCGCTTGACGAAAATCTGATGGCGTCCGGCCCGCCTTCGCCGCCCGAACCGTTTGATGAGGACGACGTGCAGGCGTTGCCGCTCGGCAATCTCGAACGCGAAATCACCCCGCCGCCACCTTTTGAGGGCGATGCTTCGACAGCAGGCAGCGCCACAACGGTGTCGAGTGACATCCCATTGACGGGCACATGGTTGATTACGTATGGTGGGGATTGCGCAGCCTTTTTGTCTACACTCAGCGAAGCCGACCGCACGTTTCATATCAGCGTCAGCGGTGACGCCAATTCGTTCACGATGGTCGCGCCGACTGGCGAATCGATCACCCTCACCCCGAATGCTGACGGTACTTATTCCGTCCCATTGCCTGAGGATAGCTTCATGAATTTCAATAGCATCTCTGCCGATCTCGTCACCGGTGAATTCGGCGCGTCTGCGCAAGGCTTTTCGATTGTCTGCCCGATGACACTTGAGCGCTTGTCGGATTAAATCACGCGAACCATCGTGAAGCAACGGACGCACAATAACGGACGCGCAGTAGCGCGTCCCTACTTTTGCGAACAGGCGATGATGGGTTCAGGCAAGTTGCGGGACTAGCGAATGCCGGATTGTTCCTGCCGACGACGCGAAACGGCATCGATCACAACGGCGGCGAGCAACACGAGCGCTGTAATGATGAATTTGTTGCCAGAACTCAAGCCGAGCAACCCCATGCCGTTGTCCACACTTGCGATGATGAGCGCCCCAAGTATTGCGCTGTTGACACGACCACGACCGCCGAACAAACTCGTCCCGCCGATGACCGCCGCGGCAATAGCATTCAACAGCAAGTTGCCGCCACCGGCGTTGGTCGCCACCGACCGCAGCCGCGAGGCCAAAATCAAACCGCCGAACCCGGCCATGAATCCCGAAATGGTGAAGACGAGCACGCGAATACGTTCAACCGGGATACCGGCGCGGCGGGCAGCTTCCTTGTTGCCACCAATCGCATACACATAGCGCCCGAAGCGCGTGCGTTCGGCCAAAAATGTGAGCACGACCAACCACACAACCATGATGATGCCGACGACCGGCACACCCCGATCTTGATTCGCGATGTACACGAAGATAATCCCCAAAACAGCCAGCACCGCGACTTGCAGGGCGAGCAAGGTAATCGGTTTGGTCGCAAGCCCCTGCTTCGTCCGCGTGCGGTAACGCAAGGCGAGATTCAGGGCGTACAATCCAATCGCGCCGAACATCACAATCCACCCCCATGTGTCCGGCAAGAATGCGTTGCCAAGCCCGACGGCCACCCGGTCTTGAATGATGATCGTGCCACCTTGCCCGACAAGAATGAGGACGACGCCGTTCCACGCCAGCAAACCGGCCAATGTCACAACGAATGATGGCAATTGGAACAACGTGATAATCATCCCATGTAGAAACCCAATCGCCGCCGTGAGCAATAATGCCGTCGGAATAGCCACATACCACGCCCAACCGCCTTCGGGCGCAAAGGCTGAGATCACCGAATCGGGCAAAATGAATGACAAAAACGAAAGATCAACACCGCTACGCAGCAGTATCGTCATCCCGACACCACCAACCGCGCTGACAAAACCGACCGACAGATCGATTTCGCCGAGCAGCAACACAAAGACAATGCCATACGCAATCACGGTGATGCCCGCCATCTGCAAGACGAGATTGACGAAGTTGCGCGGTGTCAAGAAATTGTCATTTTGTGTTTGAAAAATAATTGCAATCACAACCAAACCGAGAATAATCGGCATAGAACCGAGATCGCCTGATTTCAGCCGACGCATATAGCCTTGAAAATGTTCGTTCAGCGATTGCGACGACTGACCAGCCAGCAGGGGACTCTCGTGTTTTGGTGTTCGTGTTGTTTCTTCTATCGTACTCATAAGCCACTCTATTCCTGCGCCATGCCGGGCACAAATTGAAGTTCACCGGCTGTAATGGCATGGACGATTTCTTGTTGGTCACTTTCGGCAGTGACGTAAGTGCCGACATTCTGCCCCAACCGCAGCACGGTGATGCGATGCGCAACCTCAAAAATATCGTGCAAATTATGCGAAATAATCACCACCGCGAGTCCGGTATCCGCCAGCCGTGTCACGAGGTCGAGCACTTGACGAGTTTGCGCGACGCCAAGCGCCGCCGTCGGTTCGTCGAGGATGACGACCTTCGAGTTCCACATCACCGCTTTGGCGACGGCAATCGCCTGCCGTTGACCGCCCGAAAGCCCGGCGACAATTTGCCGCGCCGACTGAATCGTCGTCACCGCCAACGAATCGAGGGTCTCGACCGTCGCCCGTTCCATCGCCGCTTCGTCGAGACGCCACGGCGCTTGAACAAGCTCGCGCCCCAAAAACATATTGGCGACGACATCGAGATTGTCGGCTAGCGCCAAGTCTTGGTACACAACCTCGATACCCAATGCCGCTGCGTCGCGCGGGCCGTGAATATGAACGCGCTTGCCCTCAAAATATATTTCGCCTTTATCAAACGCATAAATGCCGGCGATGCCCTTAATCAGTGTGGATTTACCGGCGCCGTTGTCGCCAACAAGCGCCATCACTTCGCCGGGGCGCACCTCAAAATCGACTTCAATAAGTGCCTGCACCGCGCCAAAACTTTTTGAAGCTTTTTTTATTTCAAGAATAGGTTGTTCAGACAAATCGCCTCTCCTCACACATTGACCGTATGCAGATGTGCAGTGTACTTTACCGCGAAGTCTCGTAAAGGACAACTACCGACGGCCCCGTTGA
Source organism: Chloroflexota bacterium (assembly GCA_003695675.1). Lineage (GTDB taxonomy): Bacteria > Chloroflexota > Anaerolineae > Aggregatilineales > Phototrophicaceae. The sequence continues at coordinate 2,013 of RFIA01000205.1, read as the reverse complement.
ACCACAACGATACAGACTCTATAGCGGCGATGTGTGCGTCTTAGACATCAATCAAGTTAAGTCTCAATTGTTTTGAGCCATTCGTTTTTCGCACCCACCCCGCCCCTACCGCGCGTAGACACTGCGGTTTCCGCACGTAGACACTGCGGTTTCCGCGCGTAGACCCTGCGGTTTCCGCGCGTAGACCCTGCCCTACGGAGGGGGCTTGCTTGGCGACCGTTGCGCAATTTTCTCCCCCTCTCCGCGTGCGGAGAGGGGGCCAGGGGGTGAGGTTGAAAATATCTTGATATGCAGATGTATGCGTCGCCCCTACGCTTCTTTCTCTATCACTCACGCAAATAACGCTCTGCATCATAGACCACATACAATGTGAGGACACACAATGGTGTCCTCACAGAAACTAACGTGCAATATCACAGCCTGAGATTAGTCTGCCGGTTCGCCAAGTTCTTCCTGAACGCTTTCGGGGCAGAATTCAAAGAATTCACCGACGCAAATCTCTTCCCACGTGCGGAAGCCATCGGCAATCACCGTGCTTTCGATCAATTCAGGATCGTTGGTAATCGAAATCGGCTCAAGCAGCACCGACGGAATATCATTTTGGCCATTGTTGACAACTGCATCGGCCAGTTCTGATGTGTCTTCGCCGCGCAGCAGGGCGACGGCAAGGGCAGCCGCAGCTTCAGCTTCGGCGCGGATGGCTTTGTAAACGGTCATGCTCTGACGACCCGAAATGACATTCTGCATCCCACCGACAGTGGCATCTTGGCCAGTGACAGGAATCGGGTCGAGGCCGTTATTGGCAAGCGCCGAAATGACCGATTGAGCGAGACCATCGTTAGCGGCGATAGCGGCGTCGATGCCTTCATCACCGGCGGCGGTCAACATCTGCTCGAAGATGACGAGTGCTTGTTGGTTGTCCCAATCCGGCACCCATTGGTCGTCAACTTCGATCCATTCACCCGATTCAAAGAGCGGGTTGATGACCGAGTCGTAGCCATTCTTGAACAGGGTGGCGTTGTTGTCGGTCGGCGAACCGTTGAGAACGGCGACGCGAACCGGCGGTTCGAGACCGGCTTCTTCAACCGCAGCGACGAGACCCTCGCCCTGCAAACGGCCAACGGCTTCCCCATCGAAGCTGACGTAGAAGTCGGCGCCGGGGCCTTCGATGGTCAGGCGGTCGTAGTCGATGATGTTGATACCAGCTTCGCGAGCCAGCGCGATGATGGCGGCGCCACTCCCACTATCAAGGTTGACGAGCAGCAGCACTTTGGCGCCATCGGTGATCGCTTGTTCTGCTTGAGCGAGTTGTGTCGAGGCATCGCCTTCGGCATTGACGATGTTGAAGTCTACACCGGCCTCTTCAAACGCCATCTCGAAGAAACGACGGTCATCGTTTTCCCAACGTGCCGACGACGCGCTGTCCGGCAACAAAACGGTGATACTGCCTTCGTCGTCTTGGGCATTGACGGCGAAGACACCAATGAAGAGGGAGAGCATAAAAAGAACCGAAACTAACTTACGCATGACGTACTCCTTAAAAGAAATCTAAAACTTACTACATGTTCGTCTTGAAGACGATTTGGGGCGGCAGGCAACAGCGATCACATTCTTGTTAGAATGCCACAAATCAATCTTAACAGATGAACCGATGCGGATTATAACACAATCCGGCGGCACTCGCAGCATGGATTACTCAATTTGTGAAAATAGGCGTAGGTTCATCGATACTATACAATTTTGATTGTGCGAATATGCTTATTGCAACGCGCCGAGATGATACCACAATTTGCCTTTGTACCACAATTTTTCGCGATTGAGCACGGAGACAACACGCCCATCAGGGGTCGCGGTGATGGCCGGTGTCTCGCCGCTATCAAAACGAAATGCGCCCCCCCATTCGACCATCGTGCCGATGAGTTTGCCGGTATGATACCAAACGGCATCGCCGTGCGCCGACTCGTGGGTTTCGAGGATATAGCCGCGTGGATGGATGGCGACCGTTGGGCGTTT
>RFIA01000204.1 GCA_003695675.1 Chloroflexota bacterium | reverse complement strand
AAGACCGGCATTCACAGCCTCTTTTTTGATCGCATCGCTGATAGCCACAATCACACTCACTTGCCTCAATAGCTTCTTCCACAATCTATCCGGCAGCAAGAAGCGGCGTACAAACGCTTTGTATTGGGGGGTCGGCTTCCCCGTGTGTTCCTTTCGATTGATGTCGCCATACGTGGCTATTTTCATCACGACCGGCGTTCGTGTGAGCTTACCCGCGATTGCCGACGCGAGGCCAAGCGGGCCGATGGTGTGGACATGGATAATGTCATACGAGCGGGCATGGCGCATCAAATACCATAAGACGCGCCCCAACATCAAAATATTGCTCCGAAAGCCCAACCCAACGGGGGACAACCTGCGCACAGCGATCCCGTCAATCACCTCATAACGCGGCAAGTCATCGGTCAAACGCCGGGTCACAACAATTACATCATGACCGTCTTGCATCAACAACCGCACTAATTGCGACGCCTGTAACTCAGCCCCGCCGATGATGGGCAGGTAACGATCTAGGAGCATACAAATGCGTAATGGCCGCGCGGTTGGGCTTGGTAAATCAGTCTGGTTTTTCGGCATAAACAACCAACTTGGCGCCAATGTGGATCCCTACGCGAGACAATGCCTCGAATGGCAATTCCGTCATCCGCTTGAATCCCAACCAATAGGGGCGCAGCGTGTTTCGGTGTTGGCGAATCCATGTATGTTTTTGGGGCGCCGGCGCGGCGCGAATCGCATCCGCCGCTTGATACGATTGCCAAGCATTAAAACGACTGAGCGGGAAGATACCGACCGCCCGGAGATCACGAACTCGAAAGCCACATTGCTCCAAGGCAAGAGACATATTGTTGGCCGAGAAATACGTCCGATGCCACGGGAAAAACACGCTCCACTCTTTGTTAAACAGGAAGCGCGGCAAACTCGTGAAGTGCGGCGTATCCAAATAGAGAACCCCGCCCGGTCGCAAAAGTTGGTAAACCCGCCGCAGCGTGCCTAACGGGTCGCTCACATGCTCGATCACATCAAAAAGAGTCACCGCATCAAACGCATCAGAGGGCAGATCAAGACTCAACAAATCGCCTTCGTGCAGCGTCAAATGATATTGTTCGCGGGCATACTCGATAGCCTGCGAGGAGATTTCGGTGCCCTCAACTTGTTGCCATCCGGCTTCTCGTGCAGCCAGCAAAAAATGCCCGGTAAAGCACCCCACATCGAGCAAACGGGAATATTGACGATAGGGCGCTAATCGTTTTAGCGGACGCCGATACGCCAGAAAATTAGTCGGATGCGGTTTGCTTTTGAGCTTACTCGTGAATCCTTTCGCATAAATGTGTGCAACAGACTCATCCGTCAATTGCGGGTTCACCCACACCAAACCACATTCTGGGCAGCGATAGTATCCAAACTCATCTTTGTCCCATAGATGTATAGGCGGGGCATCATGACCCAAGTTACAGCCAATTTCGACAGCTTCTAAACCATGAATCGTGGTCACTTGTTGGTTCACAATCAATTTGCCTCGCCAATTTTCAAGATGATCTTGCTGGGAGATCATCACAATCGATGTCAATGATGCGAACAATTTCAGACTGCGTCGTTTCGATCTGACCGTTTTGATAAAATGTTTCCATATATCTCACTTGAATTTGTTCAACCGGTGACTGACCTCGATAATGGTTTGGTTCTGAAAATGTGAGTATATGTTGGAATGATGGTGGCAATGGGATTAGGGATATACGTCGTTCATGTTCATCAAGATTACAGAAGTAAATCTGCATAAAGGAATCAAAGTGCGCAGCACGAGTGGCATCATATCGCACCTGCCCTCGAGATTGTGCGATCTGTGAAAATATATCGGGTGTTTGTGCGGTTGAGATAGCTATATAAGCGTTGAAATCAAAAATAGTACCGTAGGTGTTGATCAATGTTGGCGACGGATTCAGAAAATGATAGCGTGCCTGACTAAAAATAAGATCATAGGGCGCCATGAAACTCCGCGCGATTGGGTATGTTTCCCCTGTTGTAGTCAGTGCTTCAAGTTGATAGGTTTGGTTGACATTAGCGTCAAACCATCCGAGTGGGATTGGCGAAAAGTAATATTTTGAAAAGAGGATGATGAAGACAGATAGAACAGCAATTTGCCAAGTGTAGAGTCTTTGGATAATGGGTTGGTTGCGGTTGGTGTACACGAATACAAGAACGGCGCTATCCAAGAGTATCCATTTCCAGAAAAAGATACCGGACGATATGAAGATAGCTGTGTGCAGTAATATAAATCCTGCGATAAATACTAGCGTCAGGCGTTGACGCAGGAGCAAGATAATCGCGCCTGCCTCGATTACCAACGTGATACCTCGAAATAAAACATCCACACTCCGCATCATACTCGCGATAGAAAGAATTGTTGACTCATTGATTGGGCGAAACCATCCATTGAGGTAGCTGCTAACAAATAGATGATCGAGTCGATTGTGTACTAACCATGACCAAGGATATGGCCCCAAAACGATTTTGCTTGCCCCAGGTATGAAATAATAACTACCAATCAGACACAACATCAGAAAAACGAAAACAAATGTTGATACACGAGAGACTGCTCGCACATATAGATAGACAATGAATAAGATGAGTACCGCGAAAACAAGTGATTTATCAGTCCACGAGTAGACGAATAAACCCAATGGATATTCAAGTTGTTTGATGACAATGATACTGAATGCAGTAAAAACCGGAACCGTCGCCGGACTCAAGTAAACACCGGCCACCAACAAGATCAACAATATCCGTTCAACAAAGTGTTCTTGATTCAAATAATAGTTATAATCATAAGTGCTGAACTTCCACGCAATGATGGCACACATGAAGGTGATGAACCAGCGCAGTGCGCGTCCATTTTCCATCCAATACCAGCTTGTTTGGTGATAAAACCGTTGATTGGGTGTGTAATTGAGGATGAGCATGAGGAGAGAAATGATAAGAACACAAGTAAAAACAGGGTTATTCAGGGCAGACAGAGCAAAGGACGGCTGGCGATAGACTGTCTCGGGGAGACGAAGCATTTGAAAGAATACCTGGTAAACGATGGGAAATACAGCCAAACAAGCCGCGATGGAAACAACTTCGCTACGTTTCATGAATAACGCCAATCTCGATAATCAGCTAGGGCGATGAAGAAAGCGATAGGTGCCGGGCCGAAATGTCCGATAAACTTGCCGCGCCATCTCGACGGGATTCAGCCCAACAATGTTCGCTAGCCGGGTTCGTAATGGTATCCGGAGAATATCCAGCCCAGCCTCCTGCGCCATAATCGGTATCGAACGTTGTTGAAAACAATTGATATGCTCCAATGGCGTGACAGCTTTGAGCGAATGCGGATCATCAAATGGCAGTGTCCAGTCGGGATTTTTTAATAATTGGGGGATAAATTTACCATTGGGGACACTAATCTTAATGACGCCACTTGGTTTGAGCATCGCTCGAAGTTCACGCAGGGTGTCCAATGGTCGGGGAAGATGTTCAAAGACCTGCTCTGTGTTGATAAAATCAAATTGTCTTTGCTGGGCTTCTGCCAAAGTTAAGACATTGATCTGATGTTTTGCTGCGTATTCAAGCCGTTCTTTTGAGAGTTCGGTGCCATAAACATTAAAACCAACCAATGCTGCCAACCGGCACCAGTAACCCCACCCCATACCGTAATCCAACACGTCGATTTCGGACACCGGCTTGTTGAATAAAGTGCGGATCGTCATGATTTCCTGAGCATATTTGGCGAATTGTGTTGGATTTGTATTCTTTATATATTTGTTGTAGCTGACTTCGGAACTGATCCAATCCTCATACAGAATGCCCATCATAGCATCATTCAGAATATAGCGTTGAAAGATCGTGCTGCATCGATGGCACTCGTCCAGTTGATATGGCACTTCACACAATTTCTCAAATTGAGTGAGATCGGTTGGATGATAATACCGTGATAAATAGGCCTGAAACGTCGAGTCACACAAGGATGCACTGAATAATTGTGTAGCATGGAGGTGGTGACAGACAGGGCATTTATCACGCTTGATGTACCAGTCTGCTTCATCGACATAAGCATTCATGTTCAGTCCATTCATCGGTATAGGTGTCAAGAAACGATCAATTGATCTGCTCTAGCAAGCGCCCCACTCGCTTTTTCCAAGTGAATTGTTGCACATCCCTGTAGGCGTGTTGTGCCAACTCGATGCCGATTTGGGGTTGATGGCGAAGATGCTCGATCCCCCGAAGCCATTCGTCAAGCGCATCCGGTGTGACCAGCAGCGCATTTTTTTCGTTGAGTATGTCATGCAAAACCGGCAAGTCGCTTGAGATGATTGGACGACGGGCCGCCATATACTCGAACATTTTCATCGGGCTAATCCAATTAGAAATATCGCCCTCATTGTTATGAACACGAATAGTGCGTTGATAAGGCATCAAAAGTATATCGCAAGCAGCCAGATAAAGTGGGAGTTGCGAATTGGCGACAAAACCGACCCAATTCAGATTTTTGAGATGCCGATCACGAGCGATTTGTCGGTATTGTTCAACATGCTGTGGTTTGCCCCCCACAATCAAAAACGCTATCTCTGGCATACGCTCGGCAAGTTCTATAATCAACTCGATCCCCCGCCCCTGATATAAATTTCCAGCATAGCCAACGGTAAATGTCTGTGGATTGATGTTAAGCTGCTGTTTGGCTTGTTCAATAGGGGGGGATGCCTCGAACCGCTCTATATCCACGGCATCAGGCTCAACAATAATTTGCTCCTCAGGCAAGGCAAGTTCGGTTTGGTAATGTTCCTTCAAAGGAGAACTGATGACCACCAACCGGCGAAAGCCAGCGCCCCGCAACAATAAACGCATATAGTAAAGCTGAATTGAGGACGGGGCGTCATGCACTTCAAGTACAGTTGGTATACCAAAGAGCGATGTCCACATCATCGCTGCCAGATTGCGCCCATAGGCAAGCACGTGTGGTGTTGGGCGAATCGCCCACGCGGCACGCAACGCCACGTCATGTTTGCGTAGAAAGGGCAAGGGACGAATCAAATGGAGGTTAAATGTATCCTCAATACCAAAATGATGCCAAATTTGGGAGATATCGGGTCTCTGACCTTGCTCATCGGGGGCATAGAGTGTTGTTTTGTAGCCCGCCTGTTTAAAAGCTTGGCACATTTTCATCACATGGACGCTGCTGGCCGCATAGGTCAACACCGGCCAATAATGAACATAAGCAATTGTTGAAAACGGCATGAAGTCATTCCATGATCTACAGCTGAACATCAATATACTCAGCCTCGCCCGCCGCCCACGCTTCAAGCAACAGCAAAGCCCATCGTTTTGTACCCCAGTTGAAGTTGCTCAGTTTGCTCGTGATATTATTGTGCTGAAAATAGTTAGAATAGCTCAATTGTTGGTCAATAACAGCCGGATCACGTTTGATCCACTGTACCATCGGCGTGCTGAAGCCTTTTTTGGGTCGGTTCAAGATTGTTTCGGGCAAGCTGTCACGAATGATTTGTTTGAGCAAGTATTTTTTTTCGCCATTTTTGAACAAGATGCTAGGTTCGACGTGCATAACTGCCTCAATGAGTTGATAATCGAGCAGAGGTGGGCGTGCCTCAAGGCTAGCCTGCATCGTTGCCCGATCAACTTTGGTGAGGATGTCGTCGGGCAAAAAGGTTTTTAAGTCAAGATATTGCATTCGGCGTATCGGGTGCAAATCATCTCGCCAAAATTTACGAAAATACCAGTAATCATCGTAGTCCTCAAAGTCAGCAAGATGAGCAGCAAACAACCTTCGTTTTTCTGTTGGCGAAAGGACTTCGAGTTGGCGAGCGTATTGATGCAGAGCGTTGTCCCCGATGTCTTCAAGATAACGCTTGTATTTATTGCCCCGCGCTTGAGGCGGCCACAAACTACCCAGATTACGAATGCCATGTTTACGAATGGCTTCAGGAATCACGCGCAGTTGCTGCAATCGTAACCAGCGCTCGTACCAACTATAACCAAAGAAAACTTCATCACCGCCATCGCCGGATAAAACGACTTTCACATATTCAGCAGCTAATTGAGACACCGCCCATGTCGGAATGCTTGAATTGTCGGCGAATGGTTGGCCATACATGTGCAACACATGGGGCAGCAGGTCGTGGATGCTGTGCCGGGTAACAACACGCTCATGATGATTGGTGTTGAACTTTTCAGCCGCTATGCGTGCATAATGAATTTCGCTATGTTGCTCGACATCGAAGTCAATCGAAAACGAATGCGGTGGTGTATCGACCATCGACCGCATCAGAGCTAGAATTGTGCTGCTGTCTAGGCCACCGCTGAGAAACAAGCCGACCGGCACATCGCTCACCAAATGCAATTCAACCGCATCGCGCAGAACGCTGCCCACGTGTTCAATGGCCTCTGCTTCAGTATCGATTGTCGGTATTTGATCGACGGGAACATCCCAATATTGTTGGATGTTGATTCGGGCGCCGTCGAAAGCCAGTGTGTGTCCTGGCGGCAGAACACGAATATGTTTATACACCGTTTTGGGTGTTGGAACATAAGCATAAGTCAAAAAGTCAAAAATAGCCGTGACATCCTGTGTCCGATTGACTTGCGGATGTTGCAGAATGGATGTGATTTCGGAGGCAAAGATGAAGATATGATTGTGCCAATAATAGTACAGGGGTTTAACACCGACGCGGTCTCGGACGAGCAACATACGAAACGGCGTGCCGTCGGGCTGTGACCGGCGATCATAAATGGTGTAGGCAAACATCCCGCGCAACCGGTCAACATGGGCATCGCCCCATTCTTCGTAGGCGTGAATGACGACCTCAGTGTCTGTATTGGAACGAAATACATGACCCGCTTTTTCTAACTCGCGTCGTAATGCTTGGTAATTATAAACCTCGCCATTGTATGTAATCCAAATTGTTTCATCTTCGTTCGGCATCGGATTCGTCCCAGCAGTGCTGAGGTCAATAATCGACAGACGGCGCTGTGCCATTGCAACGCCATGATCGCGCCAAACTTGATGGTTGGCTGCGTCCGGCCCCCGATGATCGACGGCATCTCGTGCCTGAATCATGATCGATTCGATGGTGGTCGTGTCGGATTGTACAATGCCACAAATGCCACACATGAACACGTATCCTTTAGATTATGCTTGTTTGATAATAAATCCTTGGCCGGTCGTCAAATGGATCACCGATTTTTCTGGTTTGTCGGCTATAAATTCGTCAAAGGCCTTTTTCGCACCCGGGCAGATTGTTGAACCATAATCATCACACAGCAAAATACCGCCGGGCACAAGACGTTCGTAAAAAAAAGCAATCGAATCATACGTGGGTTGGTAGAGGTCAACATCGATATGGACGAACGAAAAGGATCGGCCCGCCACTTCTTCAAACCGATCTGGAATCCAACCTTTGTAATATTCGACAAAGGAAAATCGGTTTAGATTGGCCTGAACTTGACTCAACGGAACGGACAGATCATGTTTGTGCCATTTGTAAGCGGTGACATCATCAGGATAATCAACAACATCGGGGGCCGACAACCCTTCAAACGAGTCAAATACATGGTGTCGAAAATCGCCCGACTTATCGGCGTTCGCTACGCACATTAGAAAACTGCTCCCACCGTCGAACACACCGCATTCAGCCGTGTCGCCCGGTAAATGAGATGTTGCGCATGCCATCGAAAAGAGAATATATTTACGATCCGTAATGTGGGGCGCATGGGGTGCGAATTGGCGCCAAACATCCATCATATCACGATCTAGCAGCCAGTATAAATTTCGATTGTAGAGGCGAAAACCGAGACGTTTTGCAATGCGATCCAGAAGACTAAACCGCGCTAAATACCGCGATTCAGCATTTCGACCCAAAAGGGCCGTCCATAACATGACGATGGCTCTAAGAATTGGCATGATGTCCATTTTTCAAATACTTTGCTGATGTGCGAAATTGTCGGTAAGTCAGATAGGCAAACAACAGCCAAGTCCATCCTTGCAAAACTGTTGCAATAGCCGCCCCTACTGCGTCGAATAAGGGGACAAAGAGCAACAATAGGAGGACATAGATTAAACTAGAGGCCCACATCAATCGGGTATTTTGCCCGACACGCCCCATTCCTAGCATAAATGCTTGGAACCAAACCATGACGAGCCAGAGAAGCCGCCAAATCATGATCTGCGTCAAGGTGGCGCTGTCGGCAAAGTCGCTGCCAAAAATCAACGGAACAATCCATGGGCTGACTATCGTCACACTACCGCATATAAACAGAACCAGAAGCAAAATCGTGCGGCTTACTCGCCCCTGAATTGATATTGCGCGGGACAAGTTGCGCTGGGCCAGTAGTTTGGCGATTTCAGGATAGACCGACGTGTAAATAGGATCGGCGATAATATTGAACTGTGCCACCAAGCGTTTTGCTAATTCATAGACGCCAACAATGTCTGGCGTGCTGAATATACCGAGTATCACCGTGTCGATCCGTACAGTGAGTGTTTGGCTAGTAGCTGTGAAGTTATTCAATATCGTGAAGCGAAACAATTCGCGGTAATGCCCGTTCAGCAATTTGAGCGGTGTGTCTTGCCAAAAGTCGAGACCCATGACTGCTAGGGCACGATTGGCCAGATAAAGACTGATGATCGTCGAAATCAGAGCAGCTGCCAGATAGAGAAGCAAGACCTCTATAATGCCACCACCAAGCATCCAGATCAATATTGCACCGACAACTTTGAACGCCGCCACCGCAACCCTGTGATATGAAATCCAGCTAAAGCGATCAGCAACTCTTAAAATCGCAGACGCTGTTTCGTCCGGCGCGTTGAGAAGCGGCCACAAAGCAAAAAGCATCAGAAGCTGTGTTTGTCCAGCGTCCTTGATAAAGGTGACAGCAGCAAACTGAGCCGACAAGAGCAGGATAAGAAATGCGATCAAAGCGCTGACAAAGTCCGTCAGATAACAAAATTTTATCGTCGCCAGCGCGCGGGCATCATCGTGTTGTTCTTGAAAGTGAGGCACGTACTTGATAATCGTTTCCCACAGCCGTGAGTCGACGAGGTTATACACAATATTCGTATACGCGATCACCACCGCAACAATACCATAGCCGCCCGCCCCCAGCACTTGTGTGATAATGACAATCTGAAGAAAACTGAGGCCACCGGCTATTAATTGACCGCTCAGCAACCAACCTGCATTTTGAGTAATGCGGCGGAGTATATCATCGGATTGCCAAATCCAGTCGATAGGAAAACCTGATTGTTTGAATTTCATGAAGATTTGATGTGACAGGTATTCACGAAACGCTTCGCTAGCATAGAGAGAACAATCAGTTGTCGATGTGGATCATGTAATTGTTCAGCTTTTACATCGCCGTCCAACTAGACGTTCGTCAGTCTGGCTTCGGAGCGAAAAACTGGCGTGACTGAAAACCTATGCCTCCTGCCCCTTCCTTTACTCAGTATACAATAAACCTGCACAACCCATCATTAATCTAAGGCGGTCACTGGTCACCAACGGTGGCGTACCGGCTGTGATTACTGTCATTAAAGAACGGTATCCAGCGTATGTTCTTGAGAATCCACCACGCCCCGTCTTTTGTCATTTTCCAAAGTTGACAATCTCCGTTATAGTATAGGCAGTATCAACCGCCCTGAAGAGAGCAAATCATGGCCTTTGACCCGACGACGCACCCACACCGCCGTTACAATCCGTTGACTGGCGAGTGGGTACTGGTCTCTCCACATCGCACAAAACGCCCGTGGCAGGGCAAAGTCGAAACGCCGCCACAACAGGCTCGCCCCGAATATGACCCGGCGTGCTATTTGTGTCCGGGCAATCAACGCGCTGGCAAAGGCAAAAACCCCAAATACAAAACGACGCATGTCTTCACCAATGATTTCGCCGCCCTGCTGCCGAATGTGCCCAAAGTTGCGCTGCCGCCGGAATCGTTGCTGCGCAGCACGAGTGTGCGCGGCACATCGCGCGTGATTTGCTTCTCGCCGCGTCATGATTTGACATTGCCTGAAATGTCTATCAAAGCGATTCGCAAAGTGGTCGATGTATGGGCCGACCAAACGGAAGAACTCGGTGAGCAATATCGTTGGGTGCAAGTATTTGAAAACAAAGGCGAAATGATGGGCGCTTCGAATCCGCATCCACACGGGCAAATTTGGGCTGGCGATTTTTTGCCGAACATCGTCGCGACAGAAGACCATCAGCAACGCTTGTATTATGAGAAAAACAAGCGCCCCTTGTTGCTCGATTATGCCGAGCTTGAGCACGAACAAAAAGAACGCATCGTCGTCGAGAATGCGGATTGGCTCGCCGTTGTGCCCTATTGGGCTGTGTGGCCGTTCGAGATTTTGCTGCTGCCGCGCCAACATGTGCAACGCTTGCCCGACCTGCGCTTGAGACAACGCAAATCGCTCGCAGCGATTTTGCAGGCGCTGCTCATTCGATATGACAATCTTTTTGAAATCGCCTTCCCCTATTCGATGGGTTGGCATGGGGCGCCTTTTGACGACGACAATCATGACCATTGGCAGCTTCACGCCCATTTTTATCCGCCCCTGTTGCGCTCGGCGACGGTGCGTAAATTCATGGTCGGGTATGAGATGTTGGCCGAAGCGCAACGCGACATCACACCCGAACAAGCGGCGCAACGCTTGCGCGATGTGCCGGGCGTCCATTACAAACGCATCATCAAAAAGCGCAAATGGACAAAAGAAGAACTGCTCGCTGCGGGCTTCAAACAATATTCGCGCAAAAAGCAACTTATCCTAGCCCGCTATCTGCCCGCGTCGGAATCGCCGAAAGTTATCAAAACCGATTGGGATACATTGATCGCCGAAGCCGGTTATGTGATTTGCTATGAAGTCGGCAAAGATGTGCCCCTCAAATCCTCGATTGATGATTACACCCATTGGCCGGTGCGACCGGATATTTTCCAACGCGATTATGATGATTGGGACGACGACACGTGGGAAGCAACCCCCGCCCAACAACAATTGCTCAGCAAAGGATGCAAGCCGTATTACAAATCCGCGAGTGTGTGGGGCAAGTATCTGACCGAAGCGGTGTACACCCACACGCTTGAAAGTGTTGAACCTGTCGAAGTCCCACCCGGCGCGTGGTTGGTGATCAGCCAACAAGGCGAAGTGTGGAGCGCCTCCGATGAAGATTTTCGCAGCCGCTACGAGGTCACATCTTGACGACACGCCAACACGTGATACAACAATTTTCGCAACAATTCGATACGCATCCCCCGATTATCGTCCGCAGTCCCGGACGAGTCAATTTGATTGGCGAGCACACCGATTACAACGATGGCTTCGTTCTGCCGATGGCGATTAACCGAGCGACATGGATTGCGCTGCGTCCTCGCGAAGACGACCGCGTGATCGTCCACTCGCTCGATTTTGAGGAGACGCTCGCCTTCTCCCTCAGCGACATTCGCCATGAAGATGCCGGTTGGGGCGAATACCTCAAGGGCGTCGCATGGGCGTTGCAAGAAGCCGGTCATTCATTGCGCGGTTGGGAAGGTGTGCTCGCGGGCGATGTTCCCATCGGCGCGGGGTTGTCGTCATCGGCAGCGCTTGAACTCGCGACTGCTCGCGCATTCGCTGCGGTGTCGGGCTTCGCGTGGGACGCGACAACGATGGCGAAACTCGGCCAACGGGTTGAAAATCGATGGATTGGTGTGCAGACCGGCATCATGGATCAAATGATTGTCGCCAACGGTCATGAAGGCTACGCCGTGCTGATCGATTGTCGCTCGCTCGAAACGAAGCTCGCCCCGCTCCCCGCGCATACAGCCGCCGTCATCCTCGACACCGCCACCCGACGCGGCCTCGTCGACTCGGCGTATAACGAACGCCGTGCGCAATGCGAAGCGGCGGCGCAATATTTCGGCGTCGCGGCGCTGCGAGACGTCAGCCCTGCGCAGCTTGAGGCCGCCTCGACCGAACTCGATGCGCTGATTTATCGTCGAGCGCGGCATGTCGTCAGCGAAAATCAACGCACACTCGACGCACTCGACGCGATGCACGCCGGTGATGCGCAGCGTCTCGGTCAATTGATGAATGCTAGTCATGAAAGCCTGCGCGATGATTACGAAGTTTCCAGCGAGGCGCTCAATACGATGGTCGATGTCGCCCGCGCCGAGTCGGTTTGTTATGGCGCCCGGATGACCGGCGCAGGTTTCGGTGGTTGCGCAGTCGCGTTGGTCGAGGCCGCGTCCGCCGGTGAATTCGCCGAGCGTGTCAGCAAACGCTATCAAGCCGCGACCGGCCTCGCCCCGAATATTTACGTCAGCACGGCGACGAATGGCGCCGAGATCGTCGCTCAACAAAGCGGCAGCTAACCGCTCAACAAAACGACAGCGCTCTCACCATATAAGCGGCTCATCAGCGCTGGTATCGTCAGCACCACCCTCCGAAGCATCCGACGGATTATCATCGCTCGACGCTTCGATGACGAAATCAACTTCCGGCTCATCTGCTTGAACGGACGGCGTCTCATCCGGCACAGCGTAAGATTGTTCAAGCGTCGTCATACTCTCTTCAACGACATCAATCACCGGGTCTTGTTCGTCGGTCATATTGCTCGCATCTTGGACGGGCGCAGCTTCCTCACCCACGTTAGCTGGCGACGGCGACGGCACACTCTGTTGGACGACAGGCGGCAGTGGTTGCTGCACCTGTTGCTGGGCAACAGGCGGCGCTTCCTGTGTCTGTTGTTGGGCAACAGGCGGCGGTGGTTGCTGCACCTGTTGCTGGGCAACAGGCGGCGCTTCCTGCACGACCAATTGCTGCACAGCATGATCGACAGCATCTATCGCTTCAGATGTGCGGACTTCACCGCGCACGCGGCGGCTGCGGCGAATATTGGTGAAAGTAAATAAGACGGCAAATGCCAAAAATCCCCAACCGGTGTACGACAGGAATAAGATTTGATCGAAGGCTTCTGTCGTTTCGGGCGGCAGAATTGCCGTGCTGCTGAACAAATCTTCAAGATCGTTCTGCACATCGCTCGCATTTGTGATGAATGGATAGACGCCGACAGCGATACTCAAGACCAACAAGATCAGCGGCAGATATATCTTGCGATTGTTGATGATGCGGAAAAATTGTAACCCGCTCAAAAACCAAACGAGTCCCGTCACCCACCACAACGTCAACATCGGGTCGCGATAGGTTTCAATTTCGTCGAGCAATTCAAGATACAATTGCGGATCACTCGGTTGTGAGGGGGTCTGAAAGAATGCCAAAGCGCCCTGCGCGACAACAAAGAACACACTCATCACCAAGCCCACAAGCACAAAACGATACCAATGCCTGTTGAAATGATATATTGCAGGGCGCAACATATCGAATTGTTTCACAAACATACCCATCTCCCTGATAATAACATCACGACATGACTCAGATTCAATGTGACAACTGCGCCAAATACACTCGAAATGAAACAAATCAGATGTATTTTGAGGCAAAATTTTCATTCTTCTTAATTTCAAGAGGTTGTGAGGTCGCTAAATCTTATCTTTTGGTTTAGGTCAGTTTCAACCCGGCGTGTT
>RFIA01000203.1 GCA_003695675.1 Chloroflexota bacterium | reverse complement strand
GGGCATTGCGTGCAATGCCCTGAAGGGTTTAGCAAGCTAAACCCCAACGATTGTCCCCTATTTTTGCATCAAAGCGCAAATGTCAACAGAGCCTAATCTATCGGTTAAATAGTACCCTTCAGGGTACTTGGCTTTATAGTAGCCGGAGAATTTATTCTCTGGCGGCTTGATGAATGCCTCAACTGCGTAAGTCCTGAATCAATGTCTGCCGACGGGTATTTTCAACACAATTTCCTAATTCTATACTACGGGCAAAGATGGCTCTCGGTTGCGCTGTGCATTGGCGTTGGGCACATCTTCTCTCTGTGTCTGCTGTGTCGGTGCGGTTTATAATAGACGCTACCGACGCGAAAAGGTAAGACACAATGTCGTACATCGATACCCGCCTCTTGCAAGACTTGCTGCTACAATTCGAGCCATTCATGCAGGCCGAGGGCGAGGCATGGTTGCAAGAACGCACCGAGAAAGACGCCTTCTTTCAAGCCTATTTCACTGAAGAAGCGCTCTTAACACTCGACGAGGGCACACTGCGCGAATTGATTCACATTTTGTGGGCCTTCAACAATTGGACGAACAAAGATTATCTGTTGCAAGAGATGCTCAAGTCCGGCCTTGACCATATCATCGACGCCTTTCAATTTTTGCTGAGTGTCGATGCGCCGCTGCCGAGTCGCTATGATTATATGCGCGAGCATGTCCGGATGATGGGCGCGGCGGGTATCAGCGAAATTTTGGCGCACCACAACCCGCAAACCTACCCGATTTGGAACAGCCGCGCAAAACAGGGCTTGATTGCGCTCGGCATCCCCGAAACAGCGCTGCCGAAATCGACGCAAATCAGCGGCAACCAATATCAAGCCTTCACCGATTTGGTGCAGCTTGTGCTGGCCGAAATTCAGCAGCACACATCGTTGATTCGCGATGTGTTTGAACTCGACTTTCTGTTGTATTATATCTCACGGCAGCATATCGTCCGGCCACGTCCGCCGGGCGATTTAGCAGCGATGACACTCGACGAGTTCGACCACGATACGGTCGTCGAACAAGTGCTTGAGCTGGGCGATGGTCTCGGCTTTGAGGTGCAAAAAGAATTCAACGTCACGCATGGTTGCCGCATCGACGCGATATGGCGCACCCGCATTGCCAATCTCGGCACGATTTCGTATGCGTTCGAGATTCATCGCAAAGGCAGCCGCGACTCGGCGATCTTAAATTTGCAGAAGGTCATCCGTTGGGATTCGTCGATTCAAAAAGTGGTGATTGTGTCGTCGCGGGAAGAACTCGACATCTTTCGACGCGAAATCAGCGCGTTGGGCGAGGACTTCCGCAATGCTGTTGGCTATTTCAGCGTCGATGAATTGCAAGTGGCATTGCTGCACCTGAATGCGCTCAAGAATATGCTCGACAGCATCGGGCTGTTGGCAAAGATGCGGACGTACTGAATCATCACGGACGCGATCTACAGACTATAATGAATACAAGTGAGACAATTTCATGCAGGCTGATATTCAACACGAGTCCCCGCAGCAAACAACGTCGCGAAAGATCAATTGGCGCAGTTATGTGCTCGGCATCATTCCACTGATGCTCATGATTGTCGTGCTGCTGCTGATTGCGCGATGGGTCTTTGCCGACCCGAACGATGATATTTACCCGGATGTCTTATTCATCGAACCGGGCTTCCCGCCGAAAGTTGGTTACGAAGGCCTCTTCTCGAATCTCGGCGTCGTCTTTTTGTTGGTCGGTGCGACAGTCACGCTTGTCGCGGCCTACGTACACGGCGCACTCTACAAAGGCAACCGATGGTTGACCGGATACCTCGCGGCGATTGGCATTGCCGGTTTGATACTCGGTCTTGACGATATGCTCTCGTTTCATGAATACATCGCTGAAAATGATCTCGATTTTATTGGGCAAACAGCAGCAAAACTTTTGTTGGCATCGATGTGGGTGGTGATTGCGGTCGTCTTCTTCCGGCAGTTGCGCCGCGAGATCGTATTCTTGCTTTTGTTCGCTTTCTTATTTTTGTTCTCGCAGGTATATGACGAAATGGCGGGCGATGGTATCACGCTTGCCGGGCAAAATTTCCGCGTCGAACGTACCGAGACACAAGTCTTCATCGAAGAGAGCGCCGAATTTCTTGCTTCTATGACGTTCTTAATCTTCACAACACGGCTGAGTACGACAACGCTCAAAGCAGCAGAGGAAGACCGCCGAAAGAGCAATGTCGCCCCATAATTCGTGTGGCGGCCGGTTTTTAGTGTATGATTGTGGTAAAATATTTGAACCGTAGAGACACAGAGATTTTTCTCCGTGACGCTGCGTCTCTGCGTTGAATCGTTTCGTTTTTCTTTGCGATCTTTGTGCCTTTACGATTTTTGAAGAGCGCTTATTTTCAGAGGAATTTCGATCAAATTGATGATGTGATTGGAGCTTATGGCGAAAGTTATCATTCTTGGCTCGGCAGCAGCCGTCAATGATTTCGACCACGATTACACGCATTTCTTGATTGTGGGCGAACATACGATGGTACTCGTTGATTGTGGCTCAAATCCGTTGGGCAAAATCAAACAACAGGGCATTGACGATGAGAAAATCGAAGATGTGATCCTGACACATTTTCATCCCGACCATGTGTCGGGCGTGCCGAATATGTTGATGCACATGTGGCAGCTTGGGCGACAGGCGCCGTTGCGTTTTTATGGGCTGCCTCATTGCATCAATCGCACTGAAGATATGATGGCCGCGCACAATTGGGAAACATGGCCCTATTTCTTCCCGGTCACATTCCATCGCGTGCGTGAGCGCGAGCGTGCCCCCGTGCTCGACAATAAAGATTTTCGCATCACCGCATGGCCGACCGATCATTTTGTGCCGACGATTGGACTGCGGGTGGAAAACAAAATTACCGGCAATGTGTTCGCTTATTCGTGCGACACCGCGCCAATTCCGAGTTTGATTGATCTTGCGCACAATGCGGATGTGTTGTTGCACGAGGCCGCCGGGGAAGGGCCGGGGCATTCAAGCGCGAGGCAAGCCGCCGAAATCGCCACCGAAGCCGGTGCCAAATCGCTCTTTCTGATTCACTATCTCGTTTGGAATGCCGACCCGACTCCGCTGGTGCCGGAAGCCCAAGAAGCATTCGCTGGCCCGGTGCATTTGTGTAAAGACTTCGACGAATTTGAATTCTAAACGGCGTCACGCTGTCACGTGACGATTGGGTCGCACAGCAGCGTCATTGTGCCTCGCGCTTGAACGCCGCCTTGACGCCGTTCGCGTCCCACGCAAGATTGACGAGTTCCCATCCCCCTTTGCCGAACTCGTTCAGACGTTCGGTGTATTTGTCTGCATTGGCGTGGGCGCGGATGTCTTCCTGCTCAGTGTTGATGTTTCCCTCTTGAATATAGACGACCAAATATTCCCATTGTGGCATGATGCCCTCCCCTTGAAAATAGAATCGATTCAACCGCCAAGAGCGCCAAGAAAAGCGCGCTGCGTCAGAAAATCGGTGCATGTAGAGGCGCAGCGCGCTGCGCCCCTACAAAAAACACGTAACGTATTCATCATCGTGCAACCTTTATGACCTCTTTGCGTTCTTTGCGTCTTGGCGGTTTTTCGAATTATTTTCCAGATTCTACAACTGAAAGACTCGCGAGTGTTGACGCCATCATAAAGCGACAGCGACAGCAGAGGCGTAAGATTTTTCATGCGTCAGGCTGACGTCCCATTGTGTCAATCCCATTTTGTCGGCGAGTTGGGCAGCCGCCCCGTGCAAGTATAACGTCGGGCGACCGCGTTCGTTGTTGCAGCGAATTTCAATCTCTTTCCACGCCACATCGCCGATGCCCGTCCCCAATGCTTTCGAGACCGCCTCCTTCGCGGCCAAGCGTGCGGCCAAGCGATGCGGCTTATCTTCGCAATCCTCACGCTCGCCCGGCGTGAAGAAGCGATTGAGGAAGCGCTCGCCGAGCCGTTCAATACCCTCTTCGACTCGCTTATTTTCGATCAAATCGATACCACAACGTATCATCACATTCCTTTCATGTCATGACAGGCTCTCAACAGAGATGCAGGGAGCGCAGAACAAATCGTGTTTTTCTTCGCGTTTTTTGTGTTTTCGCAGTTTAATTCGGGCGCTACAACATCGCCTCGATCAAATGCGGGCCGTCTTCGTTTAAGGCGCGTTCGAGTTCGTGCGCGAGGGACTCAGCGTCTTCGGCACGCGCCGCCGCGACGCCGAAGCCCCGCGCCAACTGCACCCAATCCGGCGCCGGCTCAGCCAAATTCGAGAGCGCCCGCGCTGCATCGCCCGGTGTGATACCCGCTCGCATCAATTCAAATTGTAAAATGCGATAACTGCGATTGTTGCAAAGTACCGTCGTCACATTCAGATTCTCGCGTGCCTGCGTCCACAACCCCTGAAGCGTGTACAAGCCACTGCCGTCGGCCTGAATATTGATGACCGGTCGCCCATCGGCGGCGATGGCCGCGCCGGTCGACGCGGGGATGCCCATGCCAATCGCGCCGCCCGTGATACGCATATACGTATACGGCGGCGCACCGGCGGCGATGTCGAGATAATTGAGCGTCGAGGTCACGCCTTCGTCCATGATGAACGCACCTTCGGGTTGCAGCGCGGCAATCACACGGCACAATTTGTCGCCGTCGAGTTTGCCTGTCGGCATCTCAGGAGGCGATGAGTCGGCAACTTGACTCGCATCGGTGGCGTTGACGGCGCTCGCGAGTCGTGTCAACGCATCGACGACATCATCACCCGGCGCGGCCAGCATGACCGTCTGATGCGCATCCGAGACGAGATGACTAGGGACGCCATCATAACCGAAAAATGTCACCGGCGGACGCGCACCGGCATAAATCACGCGCTTGAATTTCGCCAACAATTCGAGGCCTTGCTCCGGGAAATACGGAAAGCGCGATGGCGCCGGGATGCCCGCGCCGCGTGCCATCCGCGCCGGAAAGGTCTCGCATATCAGCGCACACCCCGTCACCGCGGCGATGCGTCCCGCTTGCTGCAAACCGGCTTCGTGCAGCGCGTGCCCGCCGAGCAGCAGCATCGTCGCCTCGCCGTCCGCAAGCAATGCCGCCGCCCGCGCCACATCATCATCCGTCACCGGAGTCGCGGCGGGGACGGGCAATGGCTGTGCATCGCTCGCGGCTGTTTGCAGCATGAAGTCATTCGGCACGATGAGCGTCGCGATGTGGCCGGGCGGTGTACACGCGGCGGCGACGGCCTCAGCGACATCTGACGCGAGTGTCTCAGCCGATGTGCTGCGCCGCAACCAATGCGAAACCGGCGCGGCCAGCGACTCAATATCGCTGTGGAGCGGCGGGTCTGCGCCGAGATGCCAACTCGCGTGCTCGCCGATGATGTTGACAATCGGCGTGTGGGCGCGTTTGGCATTGTGCAAATTCGCGATGCCGTTGGCGAAACCCGGCCCCAAATGCAGCAGCGTCATCGCCGGGCGACGGGTGACGCGCCCGTATCCGTCCGCGGCGCCAGTGCAAACGCCCTCGAATGTGCCGAGCACAGCGCGGATACCGGGTACACTGTCCAATGCCGCGACGAGGGGCATCTCCGTCGTGCCGGGATTGGCGAAACAGACATCAATGCCACAGGCGATTGCCGTTTGGATGATACGTTCTGCACCGTTCATGATTTAGGCGTGGCTTTCACTCTTATATTCGGCTTCGAGTCCTTCAATCGCGTGCCGCCCGACAAATTCCAGCGCGGCGTCGCCCATCGGCGGGTGGCTGAGGCCGCCGCGCGAGTCGCGGAAGTAACGCTCGAAGGGCAATGCGCTCGACATCCCCGCGCCGCCCGCAATCCGCAAGGCGCGTTCCGCCGAGTCAATCGCCATATTCATGACAAATTGTTTCGTCGCGGTGATGCGCGGCATCATCTCGGCGCGGTTGTCGCCGTCGCGCCAATCCGCAGCAGTCGCGAAGAGATAAGCGCGGGCCGCCTGCAATTGAATATCGAGTTCGCCGATTTGTCGTTGGATATTGGGCAAGGTCGCAATCGGTTTGCCGAGCGCCGTCGGCACCCGTTCCAGCGCATATTTGATGATGTCATTCCGCGCCGCGACCGCCGCACCGAGATACGTCGCCGACGCCAACATCGGGAACCAACCGTTGGGCACTTTGCGCAGCGAACTGTCGCGCCGTTCAACGAGGTGGTCGGGCGGGACGACCACATCTTTGAAGTAGACATCGTGGCTGTCGCTCGCCCGCAAGCTGAGCGCGTCGCGCCATGTCGCTTCCCACGTCACGCCCGGCGCGTGATTCGGCACGAGGATGACCGCCGGTTCTTCATCTTGCAACGAAAGACTGACGAGCAGATGTGTTAAATGTGTGCCGCCGGTCGCCCAATTTTTGTGCCCGTTGATGCGCCATCCGCTGCCATCCGGTTCGGCGACGGCGGTCGTCGCGAACAACGCCCCGCGTGACGGGCTGCCGAGACGTGGTTCGCTGGCAATCGAATTGAAGACGGCGCCTTCTTCGACGACGGCGCGGCAGAAGCGTTCGTAGTGTGCTGCTGACCATGCGCGAGTCTCGCGCATGTGGGCGAAGATGTGCAGCGTCATCGACGCGACGAGTGCTGTCGACGTGCTGCCTTGCGCGAGTTCGAGATGCGCCGCGACGGTTTCTCGCATCGACAGGCCGAAGCCGCCGTATTCTTGCGGAATCGTCAGCGCGAGATATTTGCTGTCTTTGAGCGCTTGAATATCTTCGGCGGGGAGTTCGCCGCGTTTGTCGGCATCACCGGCGCGGGTGGCGAAGTCTGCTGCTAGCTGCGTGGCGATTTCGAGCGCGGATGTGGTTTCTTTGATGAGCATATTGCGATCACCTATGTCGTTTATTTTGTATTCCTCATCTACTTTAACAAACTTACCTGTGTATGACAAAATCCAAATCAACATGATTCGCCGTCACACGTGGCGGTTCAATATCCGTTGGTTATTAGCGATTCATACCCCCATACCGATTACAAAACATTTGCACAGACAAATGCGCATTCCTCTGATAATATTGAAGATCAACAT
>RFIA01000202.1 GCA_003695675.1 Chloroflexota bacterium | reverse complement strand
GGGCATTGCGTGCAATGCCCTGAAGGGTTTAGCAAGCTAAACCCCAACGATTGTCCCCTATTTTTGCATCAAAGCGCAAATGTCAACAGAGCCTAGCTTTAATACGCTAACTTCCAACCAAAAGCGACTCGTTGGGGCATGGCAAGCCATGCCCTGCGGTATTTTCATGCCTTGATGGTGACGCGCAGCAGCATGGGTATCCCTTTTGGTGGCGGCACTTAAGTTGATGCGCAAGTTGCGTGCAATACTCTAAGGGTCAAATGAGAACAAATTGAGATGATTTTTCAGTCCGCCTAGAGCCACCAAGATCATATCAATTCGAAATCGTTTCTCCATTACTGCTACGAACATAACTTTATAAACATGAACATACTGCTCTCTATGAGACCGTTCGCATGATACCCTGTGTAAGGACGGTCTGAGACCTGTCCTTACAAGCCGTTTGCATAGATTGAAAGTTTACTTTGTTATGATTGCCTCAGTAGAATAGCAAAATTGAGGCTGCTCAGGTCATTCAAATCACAATGATGATTTTCTTGGCGTCCTTTGCGTCTTTACGGTTCAATATCTTTTCTTGTCGCTCGATTCATGCCTGCATGCCGAACAGTTACAAATCGAGATACTAAACGTATGACTAAACGCACGCCCTCCATCGCCAAATTGAAACGCAGCGCTTGGCAGCAAGACCGTGCCGGTACCAGCCTGTGGCGCGACAGTTATCGCCGTTTTCGGCGGCATAAGCTGGGCATGTTCGGCGCGGCGATTGTATTCCTGCTGCTCGCCGTCGCGATTTTCGCGCCCCTCGTCTTGCGTGCTGACCCCAACGCGATGGATTTTCAAGCGCGTTTCTTGGGGCCGACGACGGCGCATCCGCTCGGCACAGACAATTTCGGGCGCGACACGCTGCTGCGCATTGCACACGGCGCACGCCTATCATTGCAAGTGAGCCTCATCGCCGTCAGCATCGGCGCGACACTCGGCACATCGCTCGGCATGGTCGCCGGTTACACACACAAGCGCTTGCTAGACGAAGCCATCATGCGCTCGATGGATGTGTTGTTCGCATTCCCGGCGATGTTGTTGGCGATTGCGATTCTGGCGATTTTGGGGCGCGGTGTGGCCAACGCGATGATTGCGCTTGGCATCGTCTATATTCCCATCTTCGCGCGGATAGCGCGGGGCGCGGTGCTGTCCGTCCGCGAAGAAGAATTCATCGGCGCGGCACGTCTACTCGGCGCGAGCGATGCCTACATTCTCGCCCATCACATCTTGCCGAATATCCTCGCGCCGCTCATCGTCGAGACGACGCTCGGCCTCTCCTTCGCGATTTTGGCCGAAGCCGCGCTGAGCTTCTTCGGACTCAGCACCCAACCGCCCGACCCGAGTTGGGGGCGGATGCTTTCGGAAGCGCGAGGGTTCTACCGGCAATCGGTGTGGATGAATATCTTTCCCGGTTTGGCGATTATGCTCACGGTGATGGGCTTCAATTTTCTCGGCGACGGTCTGCGCGATGCGCTCGACCCGCGCTTGAAAAATGCGGCGTCGCGCCATCCATTGCGCACACCCGATGCTTGAAAAGCCGCGTCATCACGGGTATGCTACACAGCAACAGATGAACGCAATCTGTATCATCTGTTGGCGGTTTAAGCGAAATCAAGTTTCGAGATGACCACAACTTCACCTGAACACACGACCGAGACCCCCCGCGACGACACAGCACAAGCGCCGTTCTTCATCGTCGGGTGCGCCCGCACGGGGACGACTCTGCTGCGCACGATGCTCAATCATCATCCGCGTGTCGCTGTGCCACTGGAGTCGATTTTCCTCATCGATTATCTGCGTGCCGACGGGCGCGTCCCTGTCGCGACGATGCGCGAATTGATGGCCGGTGAAGTCGCCATCGAAGAATGGGGGATGACGATTTCATACAGCGATCTCGACGGTTGCCAAACCACCCGCGACCTCATCGACCGCATCCACGAATTGTATATGACCGAACACGGGAAAGATATATGGGGGCAAAAAACGCCGCGTTTCATCCGGCACGGCGCTTTGTTCAAACAGGTTTATCCCAATGCGAAGTTCATCCATGTCTTGCGCGACCCGCGTGCCACCGTCAATTCGTTGATTCGCTCGAATGTCCACAACAGCAATCCTTATTTCGCCGCCAAACGTTGGCTGAAGGATGTCCGCGCCGGGCAAGACCTCAAAGCGGCGTATCCCGACGATGTGCTCGAAATTCGCTACGAAGACCTCGTGACAAACACCGAGCAAACCCTGCGCCGTGTGACGGACTTTCTCGGCCTCGACTACGCCGCTGAGATGTTGACGTATTATGAAACCGGGCAAGCCGAATACAGCGACTTCAACAAGAAGATTCAAGCGCGATTGGTGCAGCCGCCGAACCCCGACCGCATTCATGCGTGGAAGAAGAGCCTCACACCGCAGCAAATCGCGCTCGTCGAACACATCTGCGGCGAGACGATGCAAGCCTTCGGCTACACGCCCGAACCGGATTTACCGCCGGTCTCGACGCATTATATCCGAATGCTGAAGCTGCAACGCTTCGTCGGCCTCACAAAACAAATCCTGCATTATCTGACGACGCGCCGCCGCTATTTTTTGCAAGCCATCGCCCGCAAACGCAAACTCGGCCTCATCACGACCGACATCAAAGAAGTCAATTATTAAATACGGTTACGCAGTCGGCGCATCAACATGCAACAAGAACACAAAAAATGTTGCGAAAAAGTTTACCCTCAATAATCACATTACCCAACTTGATTGTCAAAATTCACGCGGCAGGGCTTGCCTTGCTGCCGCGCACATCCTGCGCACATTCGGCGCAATTTGTGATATGCTAATAGTGACCACGAAAGCAGTGATCGGGTAGGACACATGACAGATATGGACGCATTATCACAGTTATCACAGGCCGATTTGGAAATCGCGCTGGAAAAGGCGTATCGCCGCGGGTTTCATCAGGCGTTGACGTTGTTGGCGACCTTTTATCCGAATGGAATCGGCAACCGGGAATTGGCAAAACTTGCCAACGAACATCTGATTTGGCGGCGCGAGTTGGGCGAATCGCCGATTGCGGACACGGTGACACCGCGCTTCATTCATGATATATCGCCGTTGGAGAAGAAAAATCTCGGCGCATAGCGGTCACACTTCGATATATTCTCGGCGCACACGGTCGACAATTTCAATCAAAGTCTCCGCATTGTAGGGCAGACCGTGTACGCTGTGCCACAAAGCCGCAACCGCCATGCCGGAGGCATAATCGAAGCGCGGGCCTTCGGGTTCTTCGCCGGTCATGATGAGGTCGAGGCCGTTCAGCGTTTGCCCTTGTTCATGAAATTGCAGAATCACCCCGGCGGCATAACGCGCCCAATGGGGTAAGGGGCGGTTGAGCGTCGTGCGTTTGAGGCGGGCGCTGCGCAAATTGAAGCTCGTGCGCCCTTCATAATCGGGCGCGATAATCGTATATGCGTTGTCGTTGCACGGCAGCGCCGCCAACCACATATCGCGTCCCGGCGCACGAACGACCCACTGCGGTGACTGCGACGGGAAGGCTTCGTAAAAGGCGACCAATAAGCGCACGGGTATTTCTGTTTGATCGAATTGTTTCATCATCACCACACCTCGATGCAGAAGCATGTCGGCAACAGAGCGCGCTTGCCGACAAATTTGTTTTCCCAATAATCTTGACTCTTTTAGTCTACCACAAAACAAACCGACGCTGCCTTTAGCCTCGCCACAATGCTCAAAGCCCCCCATCATTTGGCGTGCCGCGCGAAATCGACTATACTCACGGCATATTGTCCACTGAGTTAATCATAGGGGGGAACACAGTGCGATTGCTTCGTCAATATAGTATGCGGTTGCTGCTGCTTGCGCCGCTTTTGCTGCTCGTCGGCAGTGCGATGGCGCAGGAGAAGTCAACTGTTGTGGAACTCACCATCTTCCGCGATGCCGACAATCTGATCATCTTCGTTGAAAAGCAAGGCAATGTTTCGCTCGAAGGCTTGCGCCTCTCTGAGGCTAGCCTGCCCGCGCCGCTTGAACTTGCCAGCCTGCCCGCTTTCGAGAGTCTGTTTTTCGACAACATCCCGACGCCGATATGCTTCCGCCTGCAACGCAACGGCACATCAACCCCACTCGTCTTGCAATGTACCGGCAGCGTCCCCACATTGACGCAGAATCTCATCGGTTCGAATGTCTTTTGGTATGACAACAGCGATAATACAGATCGCACCTTCCTCGTCCTCAGCGATGAGGTCACGATGGGGATTTGCCCGGCGGGGCAAGATCAATGCCATATCACATTCGGCGCGGGCGGTGTTCTGCCACCGACGCCGAGTCCCGTGCCCATCACACCGACGACAGTGCCGCCGACTCCGGTTGGTGGGGGCAGTGGCGAAATCGCCTTCGTTTCCGACCGCGATGGCAATCTTGAAATTTATGTGATGGCGGTCGATGGCAGTACTGTCCGCCGCTTGACGAACGACCCGGCCAACGATTTGAATCCCGCATGGTCGCCAGACGGCCAATTCCTCGCCTTTGAATCAGATCGTGGGTTTGACGCTTTCGTGCCGCTTATTCTGACGATGAATGCCGATGGCAGCAATCTGCGCGAAGTGACCGATGGTCGCGACCCGGTGTGGTCGCCGGACGGCCAGCAGATCGCTTTTATGGCACCGTCAGTCGATTCGGGCGCGGGTGGCCTGCGCGAGAGTATTTTCGTCATCAATCTCGGCGGTACGGGTTTGCGACAGGTGACGGCGGACGAGATCGAAACCTCGCCCGATTGGTCGCCAGACGGTCGGCAGTTCGTGATTGGGACGCAGCGCTCCGGTTTTGAACTCTTCATCGCGGACGCGGCAAGCGGCGAAAAACGACAACTGACAAGCGGCGGCGGTTTCGAGGGCGGGTCGAACCCAGTGTGGTCGCCTTCGGGTGACCGCATCGCATTCGATTCGTCGCGTTCGGGCAGCCGCGATATTTTTCTCATCAATCCCGACGGCAGCAACGAGCAAATCATCACATCCAACCCGGCCAGCGACTTCGACCCGGCGTGGTCGCCGGACGGCCAGCACATCGTCTTCGTTTCCGACCGCGACGGCAATAACGAACTCTACATCATGAATGCCGACGGCTCGAATCAACGCCGCATCACCGACACACCGGCGGACGAATTCGCCCCGGCGTGGCGGCCATAGACTAGGCTCTGTTGACATTTGTGCTTTGATGCAAAAATAGGGGACAATCATTGGGGTTCAGCTTCAGGGGGGCATTGCACGCAATGCCCCAACAGAATGATTGCTCTGCTTTAGCACGACCTGATTCCTCATCAATCAATGAAATGTCAACACAACCTAGACGAAGAGCGGCGCCATTTCAAGATCGTTGACGACGGCTTGCATCGCCTCATCAGACGGGCGCTGCGCGTAACGACTCGCGGCGTCGAGCACTTTCGGCAGCAGGTGAATATCGCCGACTGAATTCAGGAAGACATCTTCATTGCCGAGCACCCAATGCACGGCGGCGTCAATCGCGTCTTGTTCGGTCAGCGGCTTGTACCATGTCGCGTGGGTGCGTTCCTCGCCCTCAGCCCACGGCCGATGCACGAGCGATTTAATCGTCTGCACGGCGACATTGCGCCGCTTGCATATTTCGAGCACGTTGTTGAATCCGGCGGCGTATTCGGGATTTTGCATCATGACGTAGCTGTAGGGCAGCAGCACCGAGTCGAAGTCGAAGCGCTCAAGACTGCGTTGGTGCATCCCGGCGATGGCGACATCGTGCCCGGTGACGCCGATGAAGCGCAGCAAGCCTTGTTCGCGAGCTTCGACCGCCCATTCGAGGACGCCGCCCGCGCCCATCGCGACTTCCCACTCGTCCGCGCCGACGAGATAATGCAACTGCAACAAATCGACCGAGTCGACCTGCAAGCGTTCAAGCGAGCGTAAAAATTCTTCGCGGGCTTTGTCGTAGGTGCGTTCGAGAGTCTTCGTCGCGAGGAAGAATTGATGGCGATATTGCGGCATCCACGGGCCGATGCGCAGCTCGGACTCGCCATAACTCGCGGCGGTGTCGATATGATTGATGCCGTATTCCAACAGCAGGTCGAGTGTGCGGTCGGCTTCGGCTTGTGTCACCTCGCCGAGTGCCGCCGCGCCGAAGATAATCCGTGTGCTCTCGTGGCCGGTGCGGCCAAATGGTTTTTTCGCAATCATGATGGTTTCCCCCAGAAAGATGTTGGGGCATTGCGTGCAATGCCTTGAAGGGTTTAGCAAGCTAAACCCCAACGATTGTCCCCTATTTTGCATCAAAGCACAAATGTCAACAGAGTCTAATTATACCTCACCCCGCGCCGACACGCTCATACGCGCCGACATCGCACGCTGTGCCTTGCGGACGCTCAACGCCGCGTTGGTCGGTCAACGACTCGTCATCATCGGGCACGATGCACGCCGCCGCATCAATCGCGACGCTGCCGGGCAATAACGCATGTGTCGCTGTCTCGCTGCCGTTGTAGGCCAGCAAATCGAGCTTGAGCGCGTCGAATGATGTTTCGCTGAAGGCCGGGCAGCTGCTGTCCGTCGCCAGATTATTGCCGGAGACATTCACCTCAACATTCACGCCAATGATGCAATTCGTGCCGGATGAATTCGCAATCAATGTGTTGACGAACGTCACGCGGCCTGCCGTGCTGACGACCACGCCGTCGGCATCCGCGCTGTTGTCATTGATGGTCACGCTTTGCAAAGTCACATCGCCCATGTTGCTGAGAGCGCCGCCGCGTCCCGTCGCTGTATTGCCGGAGAGTGTGCTGTTCGTGATGATGAGCGTCCCATCCGCATTATTCGAGATGGCGCCGCCATCGCCAATGGCTGCATTGCCGGACAGCGTGCTGTTTTCAATCATCATCTGGCCACGATTGTGTATCGCCGCGCCACCGAGTTCGCCGAGTCCGCCAGAGATAGTGCTGTTGCGGATGACCATCGCGCCGTCATTATGAATCGCCCCGCCGAGACCGCTTCGGCTGCCGATGATGACGCTGTCGTTGATGGTCATCACGCCCAGATTGCGTATCGAGCCGCCGAACAATTCCGAGTAACTATCGGCAATCGTGACGTCATTGAGCGTCGCCGTGCCGCGATTGAAAAGCGAACCGCCTTCATCGCCCGGCGTGCGTCCCATGCCGGTGCCATTCAGCAGCGTGATGTTGTTGAGCGTCAAATCGCCGGACGCAGCGACATGCAGCAGACGGATCATCGGCGCGTCGTCGGCGGTGTCGCGGGCAAGCGTCGCGCCATTGCCGTTGATCGTGACTCGCCCGCGAATCGAGGGCAAGCCGTTCTTGCCGTCTCGTCTGTTGTCGATATGGCGCAACACATAGCGGCCATTCGACGCGAGATTGATGATCGTGTCGGTAGCATCTTGCGCGGCGTCGAACGCATCGATGAGCGCGGATAGATCGCCGTCTGGTATATCGAAGCTGCTCTCCTGCGCAGTGACGGATGTTGTCATGGTCGAGAGCACTAAGATGAATACGCCAAGAAACAAGAAAACCTTTGCGCCTTTGCAGTTGATGTTATTCGTCATCTCACACCACCCATTTTAATCCTCAAACACCAATTGAACTTTCATGCTCTGTGCGCCGTCGGCGGCCATGTTAAAGGCCTCATCGACGCGGGCGAAGGGATAGGTATGCGTAATCAATGGCCGCGCGTCGATGCGTTCATGCACGAGATACGCAACCGCGTGATCAAATTCCATCGCGAAACGATACGTACCGAGAAAATTAATCTCGTGCGTTAGCAGATGATTGATATTCAACGGCACCTCCCCGGCGGACGAGAACCCGACTTGCACCATCGTCCCGCCTTTGACGACGCTGTACAACGCGGTTTGCAAAGCGCGTACATCCCCCGATGCTTCGAGCACGACATCGTATTGTAACTCGCCGTTGAGCAGCGCCCATTGTGCCGGACTGTCGCTCGCGACATTGATGACTGTATCCGCGCCGCATTGCCGCGCCCGTTGCAGACGTTCGTCGAGGACATCGGTCATCGTCACATCGACCGCGCCGAGTGTTTTCGCCGCGAGTAGAATCAAACTGCCGATTGTCCCCGCGCCGGTGATCAGCACCGATTTGCCGATGAGCGAACCAGCGCGATTGAGAGCGTGCAGACTGACGGCAAGGGGTTCTGCGAGGGCCGCCAGCGCGAGATCAAAATCATCCGGCAGGCGATGAACTTGCCGCGCCTGCACAACGACATATTCTTGGAATGCGCCCTCAGTGTGTGGCATCGTACTCGCCGACCCCCAGAAGATCATGTCGCGGCATAAATTCTCGCGACCATGACGACAAGCTGCGCATTGCCCGCAGGCGATGCCAGGATTGACGGCCACCCGGTCGCCAACGGCGACACCATCGATCCCATCGCCGACCGCCGCGACGATGCCCGCCATCTCGTGGCCGATGACGAACGGATGCTGCACGACAAACGCGCCGTTGGCCGCCTCAAAATAATAATGCAAATCTGACCCACAGATGCCGCCAACGCCGAATTGAACGAGCACCTCGCCGTCACTCGGTTGAGGCATCTCGCGTTGTTCGAGGCGCATATCGCGCTTGCCATGGAGTATACTGATTTGCATAAATATGTCCTGATTTGTATAGTGAATAGATCGCAAAAAGGTCACTACTCAGGTAGCGTATCGGCCAGAAGAAAAGCAAAACGATTCAACACAGAGATGCGGAGAACGCAGCGTGTTTTGATGATTTCTTGGTGCGCCCTTCTATGCTGAGTAGTTATGCAAAAAGCTATTTTAACCACACAGACGCAGAGAACACAGAGGTGTTTCTCGCTGTTCGTAATGGATAAGGGGCGATCATGAACATACTCATTACAGGTGTTGCGGGCAATCTCGGTTCACACGTCGCGGCGGCGTTGGCAGAGCGTGGGCATACAGTGCGCGGCGCGGATTTTGTGCGGGCGACTGTGCCCGGCGTCGAATGTGTCGCAGCAGATATGGTCGATTATGAAACGTGCATCGCACTCGGCGCGGGTGCCGATGTGATCGCGCATCTCGGCGCGTATCATGGTGTGCATCTGCCGAAGCCTGACAACCCAATCGCCAAGAGCGAAAAAGAATTCTTCGACGCCAACATCGCCAGCACATTCAATCTGTTCCGCGCTGCGGTCGAAAACAACGTGCCGCGTGTCGTGTGGGCGTCAAGCACGGTCGTCTTTGAACGCTATTGGCAAGCGTATGGCATCTACAGCCTGTCGAAAATTGTCGGCGAAGAGATGTGTCGCTTCTTTCATCGTCAGCACAACCGCAAGATAATTGCGCTGCGCTATGGCGGCTTCGTGCCGCGAGACTTCATCGGGCGCGGGTTTGGGATGCTTGAGACGTGGATTGAACTCGAAGAAGTCGTCAAGACAACCGTCGCCGCGATTGAGAACACGAGCGTTGATCTCGCCTTTTACGATGTGCAAACGCCGTTGCCTTTCACCGAAGAGGATGAGCGCGCGTATCGCACGGGGGACAAACTCGCCGTGCTCACGAAATATTGGCCGCAACATGCCGACCTGCTGCGACGCTATGCTGAGCATCTGCCGCCGCAGGTTTACCTCAGCGATGTTGAACGCACGCAGCGCGAACTCGGCTTCACGATTGAGCGCGATTTCGGTTGGTTTCTTGACGAATTGAGTCGGGGGCGCGTTGAATGACGCATCATGAAATGTTGCGTTTGTCCTCGCCGTCATAGCGCAGGGGCGCGTTCTGTTGGCGATAGATGGTGACGTGTTTGCGCGTCTTTTGCGTGCGGATGACATACGTTTTGGCAATTTTGTCGTGCCATGTTTGATTTTGCCGGTCGAACAACGCCCATATATAACCGAGATATAAGGGCAGCGAACTGATGATATACCCGAAGAAGCGCTTGATAAAATCGACGGTGGTGATGCGGCTGCCATCCACTTTGATGATGCGAATATCCATGGCGGACTTGCCCGGCGTGCGCCCTTCGTGAAACACCCAAAAATACCAATGATACACAGCCCACATCACAAAAGCGAGGAACAACAGCGTGATCTCGCCGGGCGTCAAGTCTTCAAATGTGCCGAATGCACGCGATTCGTCCAACTCGATATTCAGCAATGGAATGAACACGACAGTTGTCGCGATGGTGTTGATGATGCTGAAGATGACATAATCGATGATGAAGGCGACGAACCGCCTGCCAAAACCGGCGAGTTCATACGTTTGTGCATCGTCGGTTGTGGGTCGATTGTGATACAACGCTTCAAAGCTCATCGGGCATCCTCAAATGATGAAAATTCGAGCTTTATTATAACGGCTCGTTTGGCAATGCAGCAGGTCGGTTTGTAGCGCTGCTGCCAGATGTTCAAACATCCGGCTACCGGAATACCAAACCCGCTGATCAACATACCGGGTTAAAACCCGTCGCTAGCGAAATTAAAAGCCCACTGAAGGGGCTGTTGGAACTTGCGAACAGCACGCCGGGTTGATGCTCTTTAACAAAATAATCGGGTTACGCGATGCGGGGGCGATCCGGCGTATTTATTCACCTCTCCGTGACATGAATAGGGGACGCGCTACTGCGCGTCGCGTCCGTCCGTCGCCGGGCTGTGTAGGGGCGGTTCGCGAACCGCCCCTACAATTAGCGCGTTACCTGATTTAATCGTTAATCTGCATCAGGATACTTGGCTTTGTGGCAGCCGGAAACCGCGGCTGCCTCGTGATTTCTGAGCTGTGCAAGTCCTATTCATCTGGCGACGCGCCGTGTCGCCCCCACATTGCGTAAATCCTTCACAGATATGTTATCATAGCCGCGCTTGTATCCACACAAATCGGAAGGATGAGAATCATGTACGATGTGCTTGTCATCGGTGGTGGGATCGTCGGGGCCTCGACAGCCTATCATCTCGCCCGCGCAGGCGCCAACGCGATGCTCGTTGATCGTGGCGATGACGGTCGTGCGACATCTGCCGCGGCCGGCATTCTCGCGGCGAAAGTGATGGGTGTTGGGCATGATATGCAATGGTTGACATTCGGGGCCGAAGCCGATGATTATTACCCGCAATTGATCGAACAATTACGCGCCGACGGCGAAGCACAGACCGGATACGCCGTCGTGGGCATGTTGACGGTCGCCACGGATGAGTCGCAGGTGGGTATGTACGAGCACACCGTGGCCGCCATTCGAGCGCAACATCAACGCACAGGCATCCCGGCGGAAGCGGATTGGCATGAATTGTCTGCGGGGGAAGCGCATGAGCGATTCCCGTTGTTGGCGCCGGTGCAGCGCGCCTTTGTGTACACGAAAGCGGCGCGGATCGACGGGGGTCTCATCGCGACGGCGATGTGCAATGCCGGTGTCAAACACGGCCTTGAAATCAAACAAGCGAGCGCTGAATCGCTCATCATAGACGACGATGTTGTGCGCGGCGCGGTCGTCGATGGTGACGCGGTTGAAGCGCGGCGTGTTGTCATCGCGGGCGGTGCGTGGTCGCCGCATTTTGCTGCGCAGCTCGGCATTCAGATTCCGATTGAGCCGATGCGCGGGCAAATCATCCATCTCGATGTGCCCGATTATGATACAGCCGGTTGGCCGATGGTCGAAGCGATGAACGATGATTATCTCGTGCCGTGGGACGACAATCGCATCGCCGTCGGCGCGACGCGCGAACTCGGTGTCGGCTTCGCCCCGCACTCGACCGCCGCCGGTGTACATCGTGTGTTGAGCGGTGGGCTGCGTGCGGCGCCCGGTCTCGCCGATGCAAGTGTTAGGGAAATTCGTGTCGGCCTGCGCCCGGTGACGACGGACGGCAGCCCGGTTGTCAGCACCGTGCCGGGCATCGACAATCTTTTTGTCGCGGCGGGGCATGGCACGTATGGGTTGATGCTCGGCCCCTATAGCGGCAAAATCGCCGCAATGTGGGCG
>RFIA01000201.1 GCA_003695675.1 Chloroflexota bacterium | reverse complement strand
CGCGGCGCAGGCGCAGGCCGGGCACTTCGAGGGGGCGCGAGAGACGGCCAGCCGCATCACGTCTGACTGGAGACGTGCCGACGCCCTCGCGGAACTGGCCGCGGCGCTGGCGCAGGCCGGCTATGTTGTGCAAGCCTTCGAGACATTCGGCCCGCGTCTGCCGAATGAATTTGTGGAGCATGTCGCGGCGTGGGGCGAGTCGTTCGATGCGGTCGAGAATGGGTTGTCGCTGCGTGTGCTGCGCGAGTGTTTGCGCGTCATCGGGTGGGTGTACCCCGATTGGCGCGAGATTGGGGAACGATTGTAGGGACGCGGACAACGGGCGGTCGGCACAACGGGCGGTCGTCGGGACGCGGACGGCCAGTAGGCCGTCCCTACAGCGCGTCCGCCCGGCACAATAGATGGTCGTCGGGGACGCGGACAACGGGCGGTCGTCGGGACGCGGACGGCCAGTAGGCCGTCCCTACAGCGCGTCCGCCGCCGTCCCTACGTATGATGATAAGGATATTGCCATGACAAAATATCCACAACGAAAATCGCCGCGTTTGCAAGGATATGATTATCAGTCGGCGGGCGCATATTTCATCACGATTTGCACACACCAACGTTGGCATCATTTCGGGCGCATCATCAATGCAACCATGCACACGTCAACACTCGGTCACATCGCTGAAGAAATTTGGCATACCATCCCCCAAGTGTTTCCGTCCGTTCATCCCAGAAATTTTGTGGTCATGCCGAATCATGTGCATGGCATTTTATATTTGGGTGACGACCCAGCGCACCGCCCTGCATTAGGCAATGTCATCAACAATTACAAGGGCACAGTCACACGCACGGCGAAACGCCGATTGGATGCGCCGCCGCTTCCTCTATGGCAATCGCGCTATCACGACCATATCATCCGCGACATAAACGATTTACATCGTATCCAAGAATATATATCGCAAAATGTCGCCCGATGGCACAAAGATGTATTCCACGACACCCTATCGTAGGAACGCGCACAACGGGCGGTCGGCGGAACGGGCGGTCGGCGGGGACGCGCACAACGGACGGCCAATAGGCCGTCCCTACGGTGTGCGCCCGTGCGTCGTTGGGGGGGTTAGAATCCTTCGGGGACGATTTCGTCGGGCAGATAGCCGATGATTTTGTGCGCTTCGATGATGGCGCGCGCCATTTCTCGCAAGCGCAACTTGTCCTCAGTGATCGGCCAACTGCGGCGGAAGGTGCGCCCCGTCGTCGGATACCAGCCGACATCGCGCAAACCGAGGAGCGCTTGCTTTTCTTCGTTCGTCAAGTTCGGGTCGCGCAGCAAATCGCGCACTGTTGGCCGGTTGGCGCCATACAAGCGAATCATAATTCCAAGCCCGAAGTCCGCCGGTTCCGAATTGGAGAGCGTGGCAATCAAGCGCGTCTTGCCATTCTGCTGCGAGCGCACCACCATCACATTCTTGAATGTCCATCCATGTCGTTGGGGGTCACAGGAGAGTTCATACAAACACGTCGTCAATTCGTCGATTTTATAACCGTACTCATCGGCGTCGGCTTCGTCGGCGTCCACATCGTCTGTTTCGTCAGGCGGCGGGGGCGGTGGCAACGTTTCGAGATTCATGAATTCATCTGTCTGGAGCTTGAAAATACCCGACGGCGTGTTTTCCACATGTTCAGTCGCTCGAATAAACAATTTGACAAACGTGCGAATATTCGGGAAGCGATCTTCCGGCGATTTTTCAAGCGTGCGCTGCACAAGTTCGCTGACGATTGGGGAGACATCGCTGCGCAATTCGTGTACGGGCGGCGGGTCTTTTTCGAGATGTTGGTACATCAACGAAGCCGGTGAAAGATTGGGGTTGAAGGGAAAGCGCCCCGTCAACAACAAATAGGTGATGACGCCTATCGCATATTGGTCAACCGCGCCGGTGATGTTGCGTTCGCCGCGCCACAACTCCGGCGCCATATAAGCCGGTGTGCCCAAGGTGACACTTGTCAATGTGTTGAGGTTGCTGGTTTGCAATTTCGCAATGCCGAAGTCGACGAGTACCGGCTTGCCGTCGGAGTCGAAGACGATATTCGAAGTCTTGACGTCGCGGTGAATAATCCCCTTGAGATGCGCGTAGTCGAGAGCGCTGGCGATCATCGTCAGCAAGCGGGCGATTTCGCGCGGGGACATCAAGGGTTGGCTCTCTTGCGCGAGTTTTTCAAGCCGCATCTTCAACGTGCCGCCTTTGAGGAGTGGCATCACGATGAAGCAAAATCCCCCATCGGCACCATAATCAAAAATGGGGATGACATGCGGGTGATTAAGCTGCGAGATGATGCGGGCTTCTTGTTCAAAGCGTTGCGCATATTCTTCATCTGTTGCGTTGGCGGGATGCAGCATCTTCATCGCTACTTCGAGGTCAAGATAAGCGTGACGCGCCTCAAACACCCCACCCATTGTGCCCTTGCCCAAAAAGTCGATGAGACGATAACCGCCAATAAGTTGACCGACTAAACTCGAATCGGCAATGTCCACAGTGCAGGTCTCCCAACAACGCATACAAGTTGCATCATATTCACATGCAAGGTTGTGTGTTGTACAGCAAATGTACCAACATAATACAAATCATAATCTATTGTATCGAAAATCTAGGATTAGTGGGAGTTGAGGTTTCATTTTTCAGTCTTACGTTCATGTTACTTCGACAACACATCAACAACGCGACATAGCAGCCGGTGTCCCTGACATTTCTGCCAACCTAGCCAACAGTGATGGTATATATCGCAAAACCTTTGTGATTTCAAATCATTTTTTTACTGCGCCGTGCAAGACACAAGGCACGTTTTGACGAGAGATATGCTAAAATAAGTAGTGGTGTCTCAGATTGGACAAAAACCGTGAGCGACTCCCAACCGAACATCTGGCAATTACAGGCACGTTCTGACATTTCCGGTTTAGAGAAAGCGCTTCTGCACAGCGATGCCAATATTCGTAAACGTGCGGCGGCTGCGTTGCGGGCACTCGACCGACCGGAAGCGATTCCGGCACTGCAAGCTGCGCTCAAAAAAGAAACCGATGCCGAAGCGCGTATGGCGATGCAGTTGGCCTTGGACGACCTCGCACAACAACCGCAACGTGCCACCGAGGAAGAAGTGGCTGTCAAGGCGTTGGTGCGTGAGTTAAATGATTTTCGCCACGACCCGGAAAAATTGATTGACATCATGCGCGAACTCGGCAATTTGGGGAATAAGCTGGCCGCGGATTCGCTGGTACTGTTGTTCAACGACCAAACGATGCCAACCAAAGTTCGGCTAGCTGCCGCCGAAACATTGATTAAGCTCGATAGTGCGCCGACTGTCGTGACGCTGTTGGTTGCGCTGCGCCACAAGCAATGGCGTATTCGGCGGAATGCGGCGGCTGTTCTCGGTCAACTCAAGGCGGAGTGGGCGGCTGTACCGCTCAGCAAAGCGCTTGGCGACGAGAATGAAATCGTGCGGCGCACAGCACAAGCAGCGCTGATCAACATCGGCACCCCCGAAGCACAGATGCTGCTGCACATGGCGGCTCAGGGGCGTCTCAAAACAAAACCGCTCACACCCAAAAATGCCGACCGTCTTGTTGACCGAGTCCCAACCGGGGATGAGGACGAAACCCCACCTGCTTCAGCAAATGCTAGTCAGCAGAAGAAAGCTGACGATGAGAAAAGCTAAGCGTTATTTACGAGCGCTGCATCGAACAGCTTGAGATACAGCGCCGTACAATCATCACCAGCACATGGCGCAGGTTCAACACGAGTCAAACGATAATTGCGTTTCGGGTCGAGCTTGGCTTTCGGCAAGGCATAATAACTGTATTGCTCACCGGACGGCAAGACGAACGTCGGGCTGCCCTCGACTTTGAGTTCGTGCCAGCCGCGCTGGGCATCATCAACCACATCGCGCCGGGTGACACCGCCGTCAAAATCTGCGATGAATTGTCGCATATCGACCCCGGCGGCTTCGGCGAGTTCGAGCACAACATGCCGCATCGAAATACATTTGCTCTCGGCGAAGAAAGCATAGCGAAGCAGCCAATCGAGTTCATCGGCCAATGCAGCGCTTTGCCGCGCCGCACACTTGACCGCCTCAAAAGCTGGCCACATCGTCACCGGCCATTCGCTGTCCGGTCGGCTCCACGGTTGATAAGGAATGTCCGGTTCTTCAAGCATCAAGACCGGCGTTTCTTCGCTGAGGATGGTACGTGGCGTCGAACGTTCGTTGACAAATTCCAACGCGAGGCTGCGATGTTCAATGACGATGTTGCGCTTGCGATACTCGTCGCGCAATTTACGCAGGCGATACGCCGTCAGATAAGCATACGGGCAGTGGAGGTCGGCGTATAAGTCGAGATAAACAGGCTCAGTCATGGCGCTCAAACGGGCTGCAACAAATGAATGATTACAAAACAGGACTTACGCAAAATAAGCTCGAAGTTACGCAGTAAAGGCGCGGCATTATGTATCACAGTCATTACGCTTGTTGAACACCGGCGAGCAATTGGTTGGTCAAGGCGTCGAGGTCTTCATAAGGCCCCATACTATGATCGATAGTCGCCGTATTCAGCTTAAGATGGCCGGCTTTCATCGCTTCCTGCGCTTTGCTCGTGTCGCGCAGGGGATAGAAATATTCCCGCGATTGTTCGATGCGATTTTGAATGCGTTCTTTGATCTGGGCAACATCGTCCGGCTTGGTGATGATGACGAAATTGTACGGCGTATTGAAATGGCCGATGAAGTCTCCCTCGCTACCATATTGCCGAACCGCGTTTTTCATCATCAAAGCGACCGCTCGCAACACATCGTCTGCGGCGACGAAGCCATATAATTCGCGAAATTGATCGAGGTTGTTGATCGAAACCAACAAAAGCGCCCACGGCGATTCGAGATATAATAGCGCTTGTAATTTTTCGTTGACGTATTCTGTTTCTGGCAAGTCGGTGATGGGATTCATCAATGGACTCATTTCGGCGCGGGTGATGGCATTGCGAATCCGCAGACGCAATTCCTGAATATCGAATGGCTTGGTGATATAATCCACAACACCGAGTTCAAGCCCCTGCAATTTGTCCACCCGATCCCGTTTTTCGGTCAAAAAGATGATCGGCGTGTCTTTGGTTCGGCGTTGTGTCCGCAGGTTGCGACACACTTCGTAACCGTCGATGTCGGGCAGGCGGATGTCGAGCACAATCAAGCTGAAATCGTGCTGGCGAGCCGTGTCGAGGGCGTCTTTGCCGAAAGATGCAGTGCTGACATCGTAATTTTGTACCCTGAAGTAGGCACTGAGCATTTCGACGAGATCAAGATCGTCTTCAACAATTAAAATGTGCGGTTTTTCGCTCACGCTGTGACTCTCTTTATAATTAAATGGGTCGTTCGGATTAAGAACACTCTATGATGACACCTATTGTAAACGGAATCGAAATACAACACAAATTACAAAAAGCTACATTGTGTCGATTGACAACCTCGCATTGCAATATTCGCAAAAGGGTTTAGCATCTATTGGCAATTATACAGAAAATTCAAAATCCAACGCAAAGGATACTTGTAAAAGATACTTGAGAATTTTTTGGTGACCTTCGCGTCTTTGGCGTTCAGTATTTTGAAAGCGCAGACTATGACCGAACCGATTCGAATGTTACATTTCGCCGATACACACATCGGTGTGGAGAATTATGGCAAGACCGACCCGCAAACCGGTCTCAGCAGCCGGGTGGTTGATTTTCTGCGGCGTATGGATGAGATGATTGAATACGCCCGCGCCGAAGACATCGACCTCTTCATCTTCGCTGGCGACGCCTTCAAAACACGTTCCCCGAACCCGACGTATCAACGCGAATTCGCCCACCGCATTC
The DNA here is from genome assembly GCA_003695675.1 of Chloroflexota bacterium. Taxonomy (GTDB): domain Bacteria; phylum Chloroflexota; class Anaerolineae; order Aggregatilineales; family Phototrophicaceae. The sequence goes on along the minus strand of RFIA01000201.1, from coordinate 1,799 downwards.
GCGATCTCGCCGAACTCGGCCCGGTGATTTTGCTCGTCGGCAATCATGACTTGCCGCCGACCGTCAAAAAAGCATCGAGTATTGAGATATATGAGACGCTCGCTGTGCCGAATGTGTGGGTCGCTCAAGATTATGAAACACGAGTTGTCGCGACAAAGCGTGGTGAAGTCGTCGTCGCCACTGCGCCGTATCCTGTACGAGCGCGTCTATTGGAAGATGCGGACACGGCGGGCATGACCATCGCGGAGACCGACGCACAATTACAACGCGAATTGACGGCGATACTCGAAGACCTCGCTGTCGAAGCCGACGAACACGACATGCCGCGCGTGCTTACGGGGCACTTCACAGTTGATGGCGCGGTTGTCGGCAGTGAGCGGGCGATTATGCTCGGTCGAGACATCGTTGTCATGCGTTCTGCCGTCGCTGACCCGCGTTGGGATTATGTCGCGCTCGGTCATATCCACAAGCATCAAGATTTGACGAAAGGTCGCAAGGGACTGCCGCCGGTCGTTTACAGTGGCAGCATGGAACGTATCGACTTCGGCGAAGAAGGCGATGCGAAAGGATTTTGTCATGTCGAGTTGCAGCGTGGCAAAGCATTATGGGATTTTGTGCAGGTTGATGCACGCCGTTTCGTGACATTACGTGCAGACCTGCGCACGAGCACCCAACCGACAGAAGATATGTTGACGCTCATCAACAAACATCAATTGAAGAACACAGTCGTGCGCATCATCATGCAGTTGACGCCGGAAACCGAATCTCACCTCAACGAAGCGCTGCTGCGCGATGCTTTACGACGCGCGGGCGTTTATCATATCGCCGGGTTGCGTAAAGATGTCGAGCAGAGTCGACGGCAGCGTTTGCCGAGTCCTGAAGGTTTGACGAATATGGAATTGTTGGAGCATTATTTCATCGCGAAAGAAGTGCCGACACCGCGCCGCAAAGCATTGCTCGCAACAGCGCAGCAAATCATGGACGAAGTCGCCGAGCAGGAATAATCCCACAATGTATATTGGTATGAGACCTGTTGGCATTGGATTGATTTTGGCACGTTCATCGACAACCGCACAGCAACGCACAATGCCACTGTGGTGGTGGATTGTCCCGCTCTTATTATTGACAACGTGGCTCGGCACACGCGGCTTGACGGCAGATGCGTTGTGGTACGATGAGGTCAACACGATTCATGACATCGGTGCGGCACAATACGGCCCGGTTTCGGCGCTTGCGTTGTGGGGGCGTATCTCAGAAGAAAGCCCGTGGCCGCCTGCTTATTATTATTTGATGGCCGGATGGGGGGCACTCACCGGATGGACGGCTTTCACGGGGCGGGCATTCTCACTGTTTATCGGCATCCTCAGCATTGCGTGGATGTATCGGCTCGGACGCGATATGACCACGCCACTCGTCGGTTTGAGCGCGGCGGTTGTGCTCGGCATGTCGGCCTTTTTCATCATCTACTTGCATGAATTTCGCGGTTACACATTGTATGTGCTGCTCACCATCATCGTTGTATGGGCATATTGGCGACTCATCACGCTCAGGCATGAACCGAGTCGCGCCTTGCAAGCGACATTTGTACTCAGCGTTGCCGGAGTGTTTTATGTGCATTACTTCGCCGGTTTGACCGCCGTCGCCATCGGTTTGTATCATCTGCTGTTCGTGCCGAAGAATACGCGGTGGTGGCGCGTGGCAATTTTGCTCGGCATCGGCGGGCTTTTATTTTTGCCGTGGCTGACCGGCCTCAGCGAAGACCTCGAACGCGCCGGTCGCGAGTCGCGCAATATCGCCGT
>RFIA01000200.1 GCA_003695675.1 Chloroflexota bacterium | reverse complement strand
GGGCATTGCGTGCAATGCCCTGAAGGGTTTAGCAAGCTAAACCCCAACGATTGTCCCCTATTTTTGCATCAAAGCGCAAATGTCAACAGAGCCTAGTCTAGCTTGAAATAGACGTGGAGTGTCAGTTTGGCAATTTGAATGTTGTCGCCACTCTTCAAGGGGTAAAATTTTAGCGGGCGCAGCCGTTCACCGTTCAAGCGCGTTCCATTCGTGCTGCCGAGGTCTTGCAGATAATACCCATCGTCTATGAAATCGATGAGCGCGTGTTGGCGCGAAACCCCCAACGCATGAGCAAAATACCATGTTAAATCGATCAAGTCATCTGCTCGCTGCGTGTCATCAAGATTGCTGCGACCGAGAATCAAGCGGCGGCGTCCGCTTTCAATGATCGGATTGTTGCCGCCTATCAACAATGCGATATTGTTGGTGTCGAGTTGTTGTTCGACGAGTGCTTTGATCGAGCTTTCGATGTCCCGCGCAAGCGCTTCAGACGTTTGTTGATTGATAGCTAGAGTTGTGGCATCGTCCAAGCGTTGACCACAATGGACACATTGAACAACATGCGGCTCGTTGTGATGGTTGCAATGCGGGCACACTTTTTCGATAAGGCTGTCACTCATGTTTCGTCCTAGCAAAAATGACCTCGATTGCTCGTCAACACTGCAATGTGGTGTATCCATATTAACATAAATTTTTGTGAAAGAAGTAAAGAAGCCCTGAACCAAGCGGGCAGATGTCACAAAGGCGGGCGTTCAATCGTCTGTTCTCATGAGCAATTCAACAGCCTTTCGTTATTTTCGCCGATGGTTATCGATTGAACATGGATGTTGTTATGGATGCTTCACTATGGCATAATTTTGCGAAACCGAGATAAGAGGCCGTCATGAACGATCAATTTGAAGCATATCGCCCGTTATTGTTTTCGATTGCGTATCGTATGCTCGGTAGCGCAATGGAAGCCGAGGACATCGTTCAAGAAGCCTATTTGCGTTATCAAACCACGCCGAAAGAGACGATTCGTGCAATCAAGCCGTTCCTGACGACCATCGTCACCCGCTTGTGCCTCGACCAACTCAAATCGGCGCGGATGCAGCGCGAGACGTATGTCGGGCCATGGCTGCCGGAGCCGGTCTCCACAGAGGGCGATAGCGCGGCGTTGTTCTCCACATCACCGACAGGGCGCATCAATGCCTATGAATCGATTTCGATGGCTTTTCTCGTCCTGCTCGAAAGTTTGTCGCCGTCGGAGCGGGCTGTCTTTTTATTGCGCGAGGTCTTCGATTACGATTATGGAGAGATTGCGACCATCGTCGGCAAAGGGGAGGCCGCTTGTCGCCAACTCTTCAGCCGGGCGAAGAAACACATCGCGGAAAATAAACCGCGCTTCGACACATCGCCGCAAATCCATCGCGCCATGATTGAAAATTTCATGACGGCGATTCAAACCGGCGACCTCAGTGGCTTGATGGCCTTGCTTGCCGAGGATGTCACGCTGTGGTCGGACGGCGGTGGAGTCGTGACGGCAGCGCGGCGGCCTGTTCGCGGCGCCGATGCCGTGGCGCGCTTCTTGTTTGGGATTGCACGCTTCGCCCCGCCCGACGCCCACGTTGAAATTGCCGAAGTCAATGGGGCGCCGTCGCTCGTGATGCGGTATGATGATGGCCGCACAATCGGCGTCATGAATTTTGAGGTTGTTGACCGCCGCATCGCCGCGATTCGTGTCGTCATGAATCCGCACAAACTTCGGAAGATTTCTTGAGGACTATGACGGCGAGGCATGAGAGCGCGTTATACCTTGTTCGTTACGATGACAATCTAAGTGTCTCATGAGCATATTCGTCGCAATACGTAAACGCCTGACCGCGAAAATCACGCGCAATCGACTCGAAGTATTTTTGCAACCCCACGCTGATGAGCGTCGCACATTAGAAGTCGGCGCGAAATATAAACCGTACCGTCATTTGTTCCCCCAAACCATCAGTGGCGACATCGCCTATTTCCCTGAACTTGATGTGCGCTTTGATGCACATCATCTGCCGTTTGCTGCTTCGTCCTTTCGTGTTATTCTGTGTACCGAAGTGCTCGAACACACGCATACACCCCAACAGGTGCTTGATGAATTTCATCGTGTGTTGACGCCCGGAGGCAAACTCATCCTGACGACACGATTTATCTTTCCACTGCATGATACACCGCACGACTATTTCCGCTTCACGAAATATGGGCTGCAACATTTATGTCGCCATTTCTCTGAGGTGACGGTTGTCGAAGAGGTGGGTAGTGTCGAGACGATGGCGGTGTTGCTGCAACGGCTCGTGTTTCAAGTGCGTTGGAAGTTGCCGGGTATGCGCTTGATGTTGGCGTTGTTGGCGAAAGTGCTTGTGCGCGGGCAATTCCTCGTCGCCGAAGAATATGGCAGCATCAAACGCGACACCCCCGAACAGCACATCATGGCCTCTGGTTATTATCTCGTGGCAGTCAAGTGACGTATGCTTGATGATGGGATTAATCGAAATTCTCATACGGAATAAGGCAAGTCATTGATGCGTATCGGTTTGCTGACGTCGGACTTGACGACCCGACATGGATGGGGCACATACTCGCTCAATCTGATCGATGCCTTGCGGCGGGCCGATGTTGCGGTTGATGTCGTCGCGGCGCGGAACAATACGCATCATGATGATACGGTGTTGAATGTGCTGCCCGCCATCGCCCCGACCGAATCGCTCTTGTTGCCGAAACTCGCGCTGACGATGCCGCGTGTCCGGGCCGCGTTGCAAAGCTGCGACATCATCCACACGACGATAGAACCGTATGCGCCACTCGCCGCATGGATTGGCGGGCGACGCTCTGTGTTCATCACCGGGCACGGCAGTTATGTCCGCCTCAGTGAGATTCGGCGCTGGCCGTATAATGTGATATATCGGCGTGCTTTTGCGCGGGCGCATGTCGTCTGCGTCAGTCATTACACTGCCCGCGTCATGCAGCAGACTGTGCCCGGTGTGAGCACGTCGGTCATCAACAATGGCATCGACGCGACAAAATTTGCCAACATCTCGCGCCGTGGATCGCCTAGCAAAATCATCATTACCGTCGGCGGAGTCAAGTCGCGCAAGGGGACACTCGAACTCGTCGAGGCGATGGCGCAGGTGCGTCAAACTGTGCCCGATGTGCAATGTGTCATCATCGGCGACGCGCCGCAAAGTCGCCCCTATGTGCAGCACGTCAAGGCGCGAATCGCTGAACTCGGTCTTGAAGATTGTGTACATCTGCCCGGCAAAATCTCCGATGACGCATTGCTCGACTGGTATCGCCGAGCCGACCTATTTGTCTTGCCGTCGATGAATCAGGGTTGGCAATTTGAGGGTTACGGTCTCGTGCATCGCGAAGCGAGCGCCGCCGGGCTGCCGGTCATCGGCACGCGCGATTGCGGCGTCGAAGATGCGATTGACGATGGCGTCACCGGGTTGCTCGTCTCGCAAGAACGCATCGCGCAGGAACTGCCGCAAGCGATCCTCAAAATTCTGCGAGATGATGGACTCGCACGACAGATGGGCGCGGCGGGGCGGGCGAAGGCGCAAGCGCATACGTGGGATGATGTGGCGCGGCAAATGATAGCATTGTATCGGGCGGTGTTGGGACGATGATTGAACGGATGCGTCGTTTGCTGCGGCGCAAGTTTGTGCAAGACACGCTCGCGCTGCAAATCGGCAAGATCAGCGCGACAGGTTTGACGCTCGTGTCGTCGGTGATTGTGGCGCGGGCGCTGGGACCTGAAGCCTTTGGGACGTGGGCATTGGCGCGCTCGTTTCTCGCGATTTGGCGCACATTCGATTTGACCGGCGTCGCGCTTAGCACACGCACGCGCATGGGCGTCGCCATTGGCGCGAAAGATGAAGACGAAATCCTCAATTTGCTCGGTTTCTTCGTCAAGGTGACGGTTGCGTGGGCGGCCATCAGCATCGTGATCCTCGCGCTTTTCGGGCGGGCGATAGCAGCGCGATTGTATGACGGCGAAGCGCATATCGGCACACTCGTCGCGATATTGGCGTTGCTGCTGTTGACCGAGCGTCTCTTCGAGATGGTGAGGATCACATTGCAGAGTCGGCGTTCGATGCGCTTGGCGGCGGCATTACAAAATGTGAATGTCTTCGTGCTGACAGTCGTCAACATCGTCGCCGTCGTCATCAGCCCAACGGCCGAGGCGATGGTCGCGGCGCGAATCGTGTATTCGACGATAACATTGTTCATCGCGTGGGGGGTCTATACGCATCAGCGCGATTATGATGGCGTCACGTATCCGACATTGACGGCAATCTTCAAGCGGGCGCGAACCGTCGCCGTGCGACCGTATTGGCGCTTTGGATTTTCGCTCGCGTTGGACAAAAATCTAGTGGCGTTGTATACACAACTGCCGTTGCAATTTGTCGGCATTTTCGTCGGCAAAGAGGGGGCGGGCTTTCTGCAACTCGCCATCAACGGACTCGGACAACTCCGCATTCTCACGTCGGCCATCTTCGACAATGTGCAAGCCGTCGTGCCGCAAGCCGTCGGGCGCGGCGATTACGTCCGTCTGCAACACAACTTCCGGCAAATCATGCTCGTACTGGCGGGCGGCGCGATTGTGTTTTATGCTGGCTGGGCCTTGTTTGCGCCGTTGCTCGTGCCGCTTGTTTATGGCGATGCGTGGCGTCCGGCGATTCCGTTGATGGTTGTGTTGGCGATCTATGGCGCGGTGACGACTATCGGCGCGGTGTTGGGGCCATTGTATCGCGCCTTCGAGATGATGCGCCCGATATTGATGATCAAGGCGCTTTCGCTGCTGTTGATGGCGCTGCCGGGATTGGTCTTGGTCAACGAATTTGGTGCGCGAGGCGGCGCGTGGATGATGAACGGTATCTTCACGCTCTCGGTGACGTTGACGGCGATTGTGACGTTGTCGGTGCTCGCACGACAAGCGCGGCAATCCGCACCGCCCGATGCCGCTAGAAACTAAAGTTTCTGCATGTAGATATAGCGGTTTCCGGCTGCCGGGCAAGACAAGTACCCTGATGCGACCTTTGCGGTTTGATAAATGATGGCATCGCTTAAACGAACCCTACGACAATCTGCGTTACGTCCGCTCTATTTGTGGCTGGCGAATCGTTATCGCACATGGCAGCGTTTGACGGGTTATCCGGCGACAGCGCGTGTCGGCGTTGTCGATTACGATGTCTATTGGGACAGCAAAGCGAAGCGCGTCATGGGGCAGTTGTCGGCGTGGCGGCTTAGACGGGCGCAGGTTTTCGCGAGCGTCGTCGAACCCGGCGACCGTGTCCTCGATCTCGGTGTCGGCGATGGCGCCTTGCTCAAATATTTGATTGATGAACGCGGCATCGACGGTTATGGCCTCGATGTTTCGCAGCAAGCGGTGGACTTTTGCCGCGAACACGGCCTCAATGTTGACCTTGCGGACATCAACCAACCGCTAGAGGCGTATATCAGCGAGCCGTTTGATTACGTCATCCTCAGCGAAATCATTGAGCATCTGCCCGATCCCGAAAGTTTGCTCAACAATTTACGCCCACACATTCGCAAAGGACTCATCGTCTCTGTCCCGAATACCGGGTATCATCAACATCGGTTGCGCTTGTTGACCGGTAAGTTCCCCTTACAATGGGTCGTCACACCGGGCGAACATTTACGCTTTTGGACACGAGCCGATTTTCATTGGTGGGCGCGGCAATTACACTTTACGATTGTGCGCGAAGTGCCCTATGAAGGAACACGCGGCTTGAAAAATATCTGGCCGGGATTGTTCGCGGCGGCTTTTGTGTTTGTGTTGCAAGATGATGCCATTGTCGAAAAAAGATGACGACTCGGGTCGTCTGTTTGCGAGTAGAAATGCAAAAAGTTTCAACGCAAAGGCGCAAAAAGACAAAACCACAAAGAATGCTTGAAGGGCATTCTCTGTGTCCTCTGCGCCGCTGCGGTTTATGGAATACGTGATATGGTCACAGATTATTTGTCGTGGGCGCGAGACACATCCGACGCGGTGGATACATGCGCCAATTGCTATAATCTCGCCAGCAGCAGCATCGAAGAACCGACCGACTTGCTGCTCAAACATTCGCAGCGTCTTCATGTCGATGGTCTGCGACAGACGCTAAACGAACCGGACGGATGGGGGCAGCCGAGTGTGATCGCGGCGCTCGGTGCGCGTTACAACATCCCCGCACCGAGCGAACGTATCTTGCTGACGACCGGTGCGTCTGGCGCATATATCATCGTCGCGCACGCGCTTGTCAACGCGGGCGAGCATGTCATCATCGAAGCGCCGACGTATCAGCCATTCGTCAAGGTCATGCAATCCGTCGGTGCAGACATCACGCGCGTCCCACGCCGGTCAGATGATGATGCGCTCGACCTTGAGGCGATTGAAGCGGCAGTCACCGCAAAAACGGCGTTCATCGTCATCAGCAATCTGCATAATCCGAGCGCGACGTACACTGATGAGGCGACACTGCGCGACCTCGCGGTGATTGCGCGGCGGCACGGTCTACATGTCCTCGTCGATGAGATTTATCATGATTTCGTTGTGGGCAGTCGTCCCGCCGCATTAGTCGATGATGTCTTCATCACGATTTCGAGCTTGACGAAAGTCTACGGCCTCGCGTTGTTACGCTGCGGTTGGATGATTGCCGCGCCGGATGTGATACAACGCATTCGCCCCACACACGCGATTTATGGCAACGGCACATCGCGCTTTACACACGCGATGGTCGCGCGGTTGCTCACTGATTTTGCCGCCTATCGTGACCATTGGCAGACAATCGTCCGGCAAAATCGAGCATCCGCCGAATCAATTCTGACGCCGTTGATCGATGATGGGATGCTCATCGGCAATATCCCGGCGCAGGGTTGTGTGTATTTCCCGCGTGTCGCCGGTCTTGATGATGTCGGGGCGCTCGTGCAATGGCTCGCCGATGAACGCCGCATTCGGGTCGTGCCGGGCCATTTCTTCGGCGCACCGGCGCACATTCGTATCGGACTCGGTCGCAAGCCGGACGAGACTCGCGCCGGGTTGCAACAACTCGCCGAGGCGCTGCGGTTGTATCGTGCAAAAATGTAGCGATGCCTTACGGTCGGATTTTTTCAAGCATCTGCCGTGTGATGACTCCTTCGCGCAAAATCACGAGTTCGTCCTCGTGCAGCTCAACGACCGTCGAAGCCACATCGCCCGGCGTTGACCCGCCGTCGAGATACAAAGCGACGCTCTCGCCGAGATGGTCGATGGCTTGTTGAATCGTCGTCGCGTTATGCCCACCGGAACGATTGGCGCTCGTCGCCGCGAGGACACCACCGGCAGCCCGAATCAATGCGCGGCAAAAATCGTGATCCGGCATTCGCACGGCAATGGTCTCATAATGGGATAAATTGGGGGGCAAGTCGTCGCGTTTTGGCAGCGTCATCGTCAAGGCGCCGGGCCAAAAATATGCGGCGAGCGCTCGCGCCCGTGACGGCATCGCCCGCGCCACTTTGAAGACATCATCCGCGTCCGCGATCAGCACCGGCAGCGCTTTAGTTTGTGGACGCTGCTTGGCTTGATAAACGCGCTCAATTGCAGCCGAATCAAATGGCGAACACATGAGGCCATAAACCGTATCGGTCGGCGCGACGATGAGCGTGCCGCGTTGTATCGCCGCGACAGCTTGTCGTATCGCCTCATCATCGGCGATTGAAAGAACAATCATAATATTATCCGCACCACACGGTCATGACCGGCTAAATCTTTGATGATATCGACCTGCGCCGGACTGAGTGTGTTCCGTGCGAGTTCAAGCGTTGCTTGTCCTTGTGTCGCCCCGATTTCGAGCAAAATCGTCGCCGCAGGATTGCACACATCGCCCGCTTGACGGAGCAGTCGTCGGATCAAATCGAGGCCGTCGTCGCCGCCATCAAGCGCGAGATGCGGTTCGTAATGGCTGACGTCGAGCTGTGGCAATTCGCCCGACTCGATGTAGGGCAAATTCGCCATGATGAGATCGACACGAATCTGTTGCGCGATCAATGGTTTCAGTAAATCGCCGTGCAAAAAGTGTATATCGGCACGATGGACATTCGCATTTTGCCGGGCGACATGGAGCGCCGCTTCGCTGATGTCGGTGGCGTACACCGTCGCATTCGGCATACGCGCTTTGAATGTGACCGCGAGGGCGCCGCTGCCCGTCCCCACATCGACCGCCATCACATCCGCTTTGCCAGAGGCGAATTCAAGCGCGGCTTCAAGTACGTGTTCGGTTTCCGGTCGTGGGATGAGCACGTCTGGCGTGACGATGATATCGCGGTCGTAAAATGCTCGCCGCCCGATGATGTAAGCGACGGGTTCACCGGCTTCGCGCCGCTTGAGCATCTCGTCATAGTGTCGCTGTTGTGTCGGGGTCAACACGTCGCGGTCATGCGCGATGAGTTGTGCATGGCTCATCTGCATGACTTCGCCGAGCAGCACCCGTGCATCAAGCTGCGCTGAAGGAGAGGCCGACTCTAAACGCTGTTGACCGTCGTACAACGCTGCTCGAATCGTGTACGACATGGCGTTATCCGGCGGCCATTTTTTCGGCTTGGTCGCGAGTTGCCAACTCGTCGATGAATTCATCGATTTCGCCCTGCATGACACGCGGCAGATTGTAACTGCTCAAATTGATGCGATGGTCGGTGACACGATTTTGCGGATAATTGTAGGTGCGGATTTTCTCGCTGCGTTCACCCGTGCCGACTTGCCCGCGCCGTTCGCTTTCTTGTTCGAGGCGCTGCCGTTCCATCTCCTGTTCATACAGCCGATTGAGCAAGATTTGCTTGGCACGCATTCGATTTTGCAATTGGCTGCGTTCGTCTTGCACCTCGACGACGATGCCGGTTGGGATGTGAGTCATCCGTACAGCCGAGTCGGTCGTGTTGACACTTTGGCCGCCCGCGCCTTGACTGCGAAAGACATCGACGCGGACATCATTCATGTTGAGTTCGACATCGACCTCATCTAGCTCAGCGAGGACGGCGACGGTGACAGTGCTCGTATGAATGCGCCCTTGACTTTCCGTTTCCGGCACACGCTGCACACGATGTACACCGCTTTCCCACTTCAGCCGGCTGAAGGCGCCCTCACCCTTGACCTCGAACACAATCTTTTTGAAGCCACCGACTCCGGTATCATGTTGCTCAATGACATTGACTTTCCACCCGCGTTTTTCTGCATAATACGTGTACATGCGGAACAAGTCTGCCGCGAACAACGCGGCCTCATCACCACCGGCACCAGCGCGAATCTCCATGATGACATTCTTGTCGTCGCGGACATCTTTCGGCAGCAGCATGACCTTGAGCTGCTCTTCAAGCGACGCAAGACGCGCTTCGAGGTCATCGGCTTCAGCTTTCGCCATCTCGCGCAGCTCGTCATCTTCTTCATCGAGCATCCCCCGCGCATCTTCGAGTTGTTGTGTGTACGCTTGATATTGCCGATACGCCTCGACAATTGGCGCCAAATTCGAGCGTTCCTGTGCATACGCCGCCACTTTGGTGTAATCACTAGCGACTTCGGGGTCGCTCATCAAGCGTTCGAGTTCGTTGTAACGGTCTTCGATGCCCGCTAATTTGTCTAACATGATTGTGCAGCCTCGTGGAATACAGATGATTTCACCGGTTATTATACGGTGCGACGCGGTTCAGGTGTAGGATGCGTTTGCGATAAAGCAACTGTATGCGATTCAAAACATGCTTCTTTGCATACATCTCATCAAAGATTCAGGCGAAACATGGACGACATTATGGACATTGGATTACGTCCGCGCTGAGTAGCGGCGATGGAGCGTTTCTGTAGGGGGCGCCGACCCCCTACAATCTGCATTGAATGTTTGCTGGCGCTCTTTGCGGTTGAAGATTGTTTATTTTCAGAAGAATGATGCGCTAAGACACAGCGACCGGCGTGGTAAAGACAGCCTGCACCGGTGAAGGAACCGGTGCGATTGAAGGCATCGGCGTATGCTTGGCCGTCACCTTCACGCAGCGCGAGATAGGCAAACCAGAAGTGACCCGGCCACTTTTCCGACTCGCCAAGAGCAATCGGGGTGATGCCCGCATCTTGCAGCGCTTCGATGGCAGCGAGGAATTCGTCCCACGTTGTGAATGGATTTTCAGGATCGAGTCCGGCTTGTTCCATCAAGGCTTTGTTGTACCAAATCCCGACCGGGCCAAAATTGAACGGCGCCGCGTATTGTTCATCGCCACGACCGAACAAACTCAGCACGCCTTCAGAAGCGAAGCTGTTGCGCCACTCACCGTCGTTGGCGTCGATAAAGTCGGAGATGTCGCGCACTAAGCCCGCATCGGCGAATGCCCATAACG
>RFIA01000199.1 GCA_003695675.1 Chloroflexota bacterium | reverse complement strand
TACACACTGACCATCACGCGCGGCGAGACGGCGACCATCACCCCGTATCCAACCGTGACGCCATCGCCGACGCCATAATGTAGGGCGGTTCGCGAACCGCATCGTCGCCATGCCGCATCGTCGGGGGCGGACGCGCAGTAGCGCGTCCCTACGCCATGCCGCATCGTGCATCGTAGGGACGGCCTACTGGCCGTCCGTAGACGGACGTGCAAACGGGCGGACGCGCAGTATCGCGTCCCTACGGGTTGTCCGAAAGATGATCGCGCGGACATTCACCCTGCAACGACCGATTATGATGCTATAATGGAGCGATATTCGCTTATCTTCAGCATCTAATCGGAAGTGTCTCGATGACGAACAACGCTCAGCCCGAACTCGAATTGCAACCCGCTCAATTGTCGCGGACGTGCCCGCCGGAACGCTTCGAGTTCAGCGATACATCGCAGATTCAAGCGAGCCGCACAATTTACGGTCAACCGCGTGGGGTGCGGGCGATTGAGTTCGGCCTGCGCATCAACAGTCATGGCTATAACATCTACGTGCTCGGCCCGACGGACTCCGACCGGGTGCGGACGATCAAGCAATTCATCAGCGACCGCGCCGCCCGTGCCGCGCCCGCAGACGATTGGTGTTACGTCTACAACTTCGACAATCCGCGCCAACCGCGTGTGCTGCGCCTCCCCGCCGGGCAAGGGAACGATTTCAAAGCGGGGATGAATCGATTGGTCGAAGTCATCAAAACCGAAATCGTGACCGAATTTGACAATGACATGTATCGCGCCGCCCGCAACAAAATCGTCAATCAATTCGACGACCAACGGCGCATGTTATTCGACAGTGTGCAGCAGATGGCCGTCCAACAAGACTTCACGATTCAAACGATGGACGACGGCGGCATCGCGGCTATCCCGACGAAACGCGGCAAACCCTTGACGCCGGAAGAAGTCGACAAATTGTCGGACAAGCAGCGCGAGCAATTGATGCAAATCCGGCGGCGCATTGATGTCGCCATCGATGACATGTTCGTCAAACTGCGCAATCTGCAAGGTGAAACCCGCAACGCGCTCGACCAACTCAATCAGCAATTCGCCTCGCGCATCATCGACGCGCAAATCAATACGATCTTCGACCGGGCGAAAACACCGCCCGAAATCGCCGCGTATCTGACTCGTGTCCGCGCCGATATGCTCGACAATATACACTTGTTCCTTGAAGATCGTACCCCGCAAGACGGCAATCCGCCGCCCGGCACGCCTGGTACAATGCCGCCCGAAAGCGATCCCTTCCGCCGTTATGATGTCAATGTGCTCGTCAGCAACGACCCGGCGAATGGCCTGCCGGTGATTTACGCCGACTTCCCGACGTATCGCAATCTCATCGGGCGTATCGAGCATGAGGTGCATTTCGGCGTCGTCTCGACCGATTTCACACACATTCGCAGCGGTGCGCTGCATCAGGCCAATGGCGGTTTTTTGCTGCTGCGTGCGCCCGATATTCTCGGACAACCATTTGCATGGGATGCGCTCAAACGTGCGTTGAGCACAAAATCCATCGTCATCGAAGACGAGGCGCAGGGCGGCGTCAGCGTCATCTCGACGCAAGGACTCGACCCCGAACCGATTCCGGTCAATGTCACCGTGATTATGATCGGCGAACAAGATTTGTATTATCGCTTGTATGCGCTCGAAGAAGACTTCCCCGATTTGTTCCGCGTCAAAGCGGACTTCGGCGAAACGATGACGCGCAACACCGACGCCGAGCTGCAATACGCCACGTTCGTCGCGACGCGCTGCGAAGAAGAACATTTACCACACTTCACGGCGGAAGCTGTCGGGCGCATCGTTGAATATGGCAGTTGGCTCGTCTCCGACCAACGCAAACTCTCGACCGAGTTCGGGCAGGTGGCGCGGTTGATTCGCGAGGCGGCGTTTTTCTCGCGGGTCAACAAGCGCGATCTCGTCAGCGCCGCAGATGTTGACCAAGCGATTCGCGAGCGCACCTATCGCAACAACGAACTCGAAGAACTCGCGCAAGAGCGCATCGCCGACGGCACGATTCTGATCGATGTCGATAAAGAAGTTGTCGGGCAAGTCAATGGCCTCGCGGCGGTGACAGTGAGCGACCACACCTTTGGCTTGCCGAGTCGCATCACGGCGCAGGTGTCGATGGGGCGCAATGGCCTTGTGCAAATCGACCGCGAGATCGAAATCGCCGGGCCGATTCACAACAAAGGCGTGCTGACGCTTGAAGGCTATCTCAACGGACGATATGGGCAAGACTTCCCACTTACACTCAATGCGAGTGTGACCTTCGAGCAAAATTATGGCGGGGTCGAAGGCGACTCGGCTTCAAGCGCGGAGTTGTTCGCGTTGCTGTCGGCGCTGGCGAATATTCCACTGCGACAATATCTCGCCGTGACTGGCAGCGTCAATCAACGCGGGCAGATTCAACCGGTCGGCGGTGTCACGCAAAAGATCGAAGGCTTCTACTTGACGTGCAAACGTGTGGGGTTGACGGGGCGGCAGGGCGTCATCATCCCGCGCCGTAATGTGCCGCATCTAATGTTGAACAACGGCGTCACACAAGCCGTCGCCAACAAAGAATTTCACATCTACGCGATTGATACCGTCGATGAGGGGATCGCGCTGCTGACCGGTCATGCTGCGGAAAAAGTGCATCAGGCGGTCAATGCACGGCTGCGAGAATTATTCGATACCATCAACGAATTAGAGAGCAATCGTCGCGGCTAACCGATGTATCATCAGTTCTTAGATGCGCTCAATTGTGAAATTGTCAAAATGCGCGGTGAAGCCATCACCCGTCGGCGAAGCGCACATCACGCCGACCATGATACTCGCCGACGTCAGGTGACACTGCCGCATCATCGTGAAGTTGTCGCCATCCAATGAATATTCGATCTCAATCGTGCCGCCGCTGCGGGTGACGCGCAACCACAACGCCGGTGCCGGGTACGGCAACGTGATGATCGACCAATCGGAATAATCATGTGTCACGACAACGCTGACTCGTTGCCGACCGTCGAACAATTCAATGCCAGTCTTCAACCACGACGCTTCGTCAAGCCGCAACATCAAGCCTGCTTGGTCATATTGCTGGTGATAATCACCCGTCACTTTGACCGATGCGATGAAATCCCCGCCGATACGCTGCCAGTAAAAATGCCCGTTATCGCTAATCATATCGCTGTGTGTCTTGCGCCAAAAATCGGTTTTTGCGCCAGAACGCACCATGATGTGGCCACCATCCTCATGCCATTCTGGTGGCTGATTTAACCACTTCATTTTATTGACACCTTCCTCATAAGAAAAAATCGCGCAGCGCGTCGCGGACTTCATCGATAATCTCTTCCCACGCGACTGTCGGGTCGCGCCGGATGATGAGTGTATCCGGCATAATCGTCAGCGCTTCGATGCCGTTGACGCCATTGAACAACATTTGCGCAATCGGGGAGCCGACATCGCCTTCATCGGCATCTTGGTAGACTTCGGCTTCTTCATCTGTCAGCGTTTGATTAACGATGATTTCCATCACATCGGGGTCGTCAGTGGGGTCTGCCTCCACAGTGACATACTCAGACATGTTGACCGGCTGCCTCCTCAATCATGTTGACCGCATCGCCAATGCGAATGATTCCGCCGGTGATGACCCGCGCCATGATACCGATACGACTCATTGCCAAGGCTTTCTTGCGCCCCTGCACGGTCTCGAAGCGGCTGCATGGATAACGCTTTTTGACAATTTCGATGACTGCTTCATCACCGAGTTGTAGATGGGTACCCGGCTCAAGTATTTCGAGATGCAGCGCGCTGATGACGAGTTGCTCACCGAGTTGACCGGGCGAGACATCGAAACCCGCTGCCGCAAGTTTAGCGAACGATTGCTGCGAGACGACGTTCAATTGCCGGTCGGGGTGCTTCCCGCCTTTGACATCGCCTTCAATACCTTGGCCGGCAATTAACTTCGCTTCAGGAAGCGATGCGCGGGCGAAGCGGTCAGCCGGACGCGATTCGATATGCGCGGGCTTATACGTAATACTCACGATTTGTGCCATGATTCGCCTCTCGATTATTCCTGAAATGCCCTGATTTTTAAGAACAACTGAGCGTTTATTTCGCGACAGCAATACCTTCCGCCGTGACCGACTCGTCGAAGCGCCAGAAGAGTCGCAGAATGGGATTGTTTCTCGTCTGTAAATGATCGATGATGCTAACAATCATGAACGCGATGATACACAACCCCAACGCAATCAAAAATTCTGATGAGCCGAAGTCCGGCAAGATGTTGGCTTGACGAATGGCAAATTCTTCACCATGCCGGTCGATGGCTGTTTCGAGTGTTTCTTTCCACGGCCAAATTTTGCGTAATGACCCAATCATGAAGCCAATTAATGCGGCGATAGTGATGTTGGCATAATGCTTGAGTAACCAACTCAACACACGCGAAAATAAAATAATACCGACGCCTGCACCGGCACCAACGGAGACAATCGTCACGATATTGATGTCCTTGACGCCTTCAAGAACGTATTCATATTGACCGACAATCAACAAGATGAACGAACCTGAAATGCCCGGCAAAATCATGGCGACAATCGCCACAGCGCCACTGAAGAACAATGTCAACGGGTCGTGCGATGCTTCGACCGGCACAAGACCGACGATGATGTACGCGACAATTGCACCGATGATGAGCGCAGCAAATGGTTTGACGTGCCATTCGACACGAGTGCTAATGGCAATAATCGACGCTAATACCAACCCAAAGAAAAACGCGAATAAAAAGATCGGTTCGTTGTCGAGGAGATAATCGAGGCCGCGCGCGAGTGTGATGACGGATGTCGCGATCCCCAAGCCAAGCGCGATTAAAAATCGCAGTGGAATATGTTCGAGCGCTTCTCTAATCTTGAATTTGAGCAATAAACGGATGACATCGACATCGAATGATTTGATACCATTGATGAGTGCTTCGTAGACGCCGAGAATGAAGGCCATTGTCCCGCCGGAAACACCGGGCACAATATCCGCCGCGCCCATCGCCATGCCGGTGAAGAACAGGCGCAGGTATTCCCGGCGCGTTTGCGGGCGGTCAATTTGCTGAGTTGCCATGTTATTTTTGCTCCAGAAATTCGTAATGCGTGATGTGTATCATGATCGCATATCATGCCCGAAGACGATACCACCGTCAATCCCTGATGAAAGCCGGCGCCGCCTAAGATACAATAGTGAAAGGTAACCACTCAGGTAATCTGCTTGCAAGAAGAAAAGTCAAAAGATTCAACGCAGAGTACACAGAGCAGATTTATTGTTTTTCTTTGTGACTTTGTGGTTGAATAGCCTTTGTTTTTATAATGATGGAGAGCATCATGCCATACATCGAAACAGCCAATGGCACAATGTGGT
This sequence comes from Chloroflexota bacterium, assembly GCA_003695675.1. Taxonomy (GTDB): domain Bacteria; phylum Chloroflexota; class Anaerolineae; order Aggregatilineales; family Phototrophicaceae. The sequence continues at coordinate 2,268 of RFIA01000199.1, read as the reverse complement.
TCGCTGACCATCGCGATGCGACGGCACATCGTCCGGTGACAGTGATGATTCACGGCGCGGGTGGCACGCATCTCGATTGGCCGGCTGAACTGCGCCGAATGCCGGAAGCCAACGCGATATTGCCCGACTTGCCCGGTCATGAACGCAGTCCGGGCGAGGGTCGCACGACGGTCGCCGGTTATGCGAGTGACATCATCGCGCTGCTCGATGCGCTCAAACTTGAACGCGCCATCGTCGCCGGGCATAGCATGGGCGGCGCAATCGCGCAGACACTCGCCGTCAATCATCCTGACCGTTTGCGCGGCATGATTCTCATCGGGACAGGGGCGAAACTCGGTGTACACCCCGATTTGCTGAAGGCGCTCAAAGCGATGACCGGCGAAGCGCTTGACATCATCATGGACTGGTATTGGGGTGGCGACTTGGGCGAGATTGAACAAATCCGCCGACTGACGCGCAAACGTCTAGCGGCTATCTCGCCACGAGTCATCGCCGGGGATTACGCCGCAGCGAACAACTTCGACATCCGCGACCACTTGCATCGCATCAAGACGCCGACACTCATCATCGGTGGTACGGCGGACAAGATGACGCCGTTCAAATACAGTGAATATCTGCACGAACACATCGCGAATTCGACGCTCGTGAAGATCGAAGGCGGTGGACACATGATGATGCTCGAACAACCGAAGGCCGTTGCCGATGCCGTGCAGAGGTGGCTGAGCGCATTGTGAAGGATATTTTGAACTGCAGAGACGCAGAAAGCATATAGTAATCTGTCTGATACAGCTATTGCGCATTAATCAAATCTCACTATGATGAAGATAGTTATCGATAAATGGGAGGAAAATTATGAGTGATATTGCGAGTCGTGGTTATGTCAATCCTGATGTGTTGGTTTCGACGGATTGGGTCGCCGAACATCTCAATGATGCCAATGTCCGCATCGTCGAATCGAACGAAGACCCGTTACTCTATCCATCCGGTCATATTCCCGGCGCGGTGCAGGTTGATTGGACAGCCGACCTCAACGACCCCCTGCGACGCGATTATCTGCAGAAAGATGGCTTCGAGGCGCTGATGTCTCGCATTGGCGTCACACGAGACACGACGGTCGTCTTTTATGGCGACAAGAATAATTGGTGGGCGTGCTATGCCTTCTGGGTATTCCAATTGTTTGGGCACTCGAATGCGAAAATTATGGACGGTGGCCGCATGAAGTGGGAAGCCGAAGGACGTGATCTCGTGCGCGAAGTCCCCAAATATGCGGCGACAAGTTACAGCGCCCCCGAACGCGATGATAGCAAAATCCGTGCGTTTCGCGATCAAGTTTTGCGCCATATCGAACAGAACGGTCAACTCGTCGATGTGCGCAGCCCGGCGGAATATAGCGGCGAATTGCTGCACATGGCGAACTATCCGCAAGAAGGGGCGCTGCGCGGTGGCCACATTCCCGGCGCGAAGAATGTCCCGTGGAGTCGTGCTGCTAACGAAGACGGCACTTTCAAGTCCGCCGATGATTTGAAAGCGATTTACCTCGAAGAACAAGGACTCAATCCGGATGAGCCGGTGGTGGCCTATTGCCGTATCGGTGAGCGCAGCAGTCATACATGGTTTGTGTTGACGCATCTGCTCGGTTTCAAAGATGTGCGCAATTATGACGGCAGTTGGACGGAATGGGGCAATCTCGTCGGTGTGCCAATTGAGCGTTAAAACGTATGGCCGACTATCCCGATAAATTACAAGAAGTGCTCGACGATTTTTCGTTCATCACCGACCGCAATGAGCGCATCGAATACCTGATTCAGATTGCCGACCGTTTCAACGAGGTCAAAGTGCCGGATGAAATCGCGACGAAGCCTTACGACGAAGACCATCGCGTCCCGGCTTGCGAGTCCGATGCGTTTGTGTGGGCGGTTGAGCAAGACGACGGCACGCTGCAATATTACTTCGATGTGCTCAACCCGCAGGGACTCTCGGCGATGGCGATGGCCGTCATCTTGAGCGAGACGCTCTCGAAACAGCCATTAGAACAAGTCGCCAATATCCCGACGGATATGGTCTTCAAAATCTTCGGTAAAGAGATTTCGATGGGCAAGGGTCAAGGCTTGATGGGCATCGTTTCGATGGTGCAGCACGAAGCGAAAAGACGACTAAACGCGAATTGAGGCCAGTCAACAGTGGGGCGGCACGTGCGTCGCCCCCGACATTTTGATGAGGCGTTTTGTATCTTCGCGGTTGAGTGTGTTTACCCTTCTTCATCGGGCG
>RFIA01000198.1 GCA_003695675.1 Chloroflexota bacterium | reverse complement strand
GATCAATGAAGACACACAAGCCGTTGTTTTCACGCCGCAAGCGTCGGGTGGTTTCAACAGCTATGACTTTGCCATTCTCACACCGCCGACAAACTTCAGCACCGATCCAAGTGATGCGTGTAATGGTCAAGGCGTACTCAACGACACAGCTTTGAACAATCGCATCATCTATTGTCCACCCGCAGATTTCTATTCGGATGAGGGTAATGGCATCACAATTGATGACAATCCGATGATCGAAATTCAGGTGACTGACCGCCTCACCGGAGGATCGACAACTGGCATGGTCGAAATTCCAATCGCGAAAGTTCAGAATGACCCGCTTCAGCAAGTCAATGAAGACCTCTTCTTTGAAGTGGACAATCCATTCACCGTCTTCATGAAGCCGTTCGTCCAATTTGAAAACTTCAATCGCCCCGATTCAATTGGCAATCCGGGAGTTGATCCGGGCGCGGATTATCCGTTCACCTATCAATTCATCAGTGTGGATGCCGGCAGCACACCCAACATGTTCGAAGGTGGCGATAATGCAACTGTGTTGACCAATGCGATCAATGCAGCGAATGCAGCGACCGGCAACAATCATGGCTTGCTCAATCTGGATCCAGTCGATGGTATCGTCGGCTTCGTTGAGTTCACCTATCGTGTGACTGATGATACCGGTGCATTTGTCGATAACACGATGATCCTCAACATCGTAACGTCGCTCGCTGGGCCGGGACTGTATGATGATACGGCCTTCCAATTCACCTTCAGCAGTCCCGTTGGCAATACAGATTGGAAAAATGAACTGAATGGGACAGCAATCAACAACACATCGCATGTCTCTGAGGCTAAGAAGAAAGAGCCTTCAAGTACTGGTAACGTGGCTAGTGTCGAATTCTTCGGTGACGGATTTGTGCTGCACATGATCGGTGAAAAGAAATCGAAGAAAGGCGGTAACTTCCTCCTCGAAATTGACCCGAATAACTCTGATGCTGGGGGCTTCTTGCCCTACACAGCACCGGGCGCGCCATGGACATGCACAGTTGGTTCACAAGAGCTTGGCGGAGGCGTCATCGCCAACGTCTTTGGCGGTAAACCGGCAAACTACACCATCACCTGTACAGGTATTGGACTTGGAACGACTAACTCAGTGCGGATCACCACACTCGACAACAAGCGTGTCACGATAGATGCAATCGAGATCATCAATCCGGCTGGGCCGTTGATGCAAGGTTTCTATGATATCGATCATCCTCTGCTAGCTCCCGCTTTCGGTAGTGGCTGGTCATCCGTCATCGACACATCGACAAAAGAGGGAAGCAAACTGGCAAAATCTGTCTCGAAGAGTGCGTCCAACGGTATTGTACAAATTGCCGATGGTCCCGGCGCAGCAGATGTTGAATTTGACTTCACGGGTTCCATCATCGCGCTTCAAACCGTCATTGAGGGCGATGCAGCAATATACGATTTCTGTGTGACGCCAAATGGTGGCAGCGAAATTTGCCAAACCTTCGACAACAGTTTGGGATTTGTAAAGAAGCGGATTTTCGATGTCTTCCGACCCTTCAGTGGATTGGATCCGAATGAAGTGCATCATGCCCGCATCAGTATTACGGGTGGTGGACGTATGTTCTTCGACGGCGTTTATATCGGCATTGAATCGCCGACAGAAACCCTCGCAGCAGGCACTTTCGACAATGAAGAATTCCACGCCTTGAACTACAACGGCGGTGTTATCTTCGACAACCGAGAATCCCGTTTTGGGACAGAAAATTGGGTACACAATCAAACCGGTATAACACTCAGCGAGATAGCGCGGAAAGTTACAGCTGCCGGGCCATTCCTCCAATTCAACATGCAAGCTGATGCGAATTCAGTGAGCTGGTTGCGTCAAGCAAGCACTAAGGATAGCAGCAACATCCTCATCTGTGTTGATCGCAACGCGGGTGTTGATAGTGTCGGCAACTGCATCACAGTTGACCTGTTGACAGCGCCGAACCCATTCGTCTTCAATGAAGCCGACTTCGGCGGTTGGAGCAGCTCGGGCGATCATACAGTCGAAATTTTCAGCTTGACAGACGCCCCCTTCAACTTCAATCAAATCACAATTACGGGTGGTGCTGGTGGCGTTCCCGGCCCGGGACCCGGCCCGACACCGGGACCTGGTGGCGGCGGCACCACACTTGGAGCCGGTCTGTTCGACGAAGGTATCGGCTTTGATCTCAGTGGACAACTCAACCTTACAGGCAGTTGGATACAGGATACTGGCAAAAAAGCTAAACGCGCTTTTGGTGGCGGCTTCGCGGCAACAGATCAAAATGGAGATACAGCACAATTCCAATTCGAGGGCACTGGCTTTGGTCTCATCATGAACGTGAGTAAAGGAAACGCCAATATGCAGGTTTGTTACGAACCAACTGGTATGCCAGCGCAGCAAGTCTGTGAAGATTTGGCAACGAGTAACGATAAGAAAAATCCTACCAACTGGCAAACACTCAATGTTGGGCGTGTCATGCCGAAGAAAGGCGAGCAATATGGCTTCTCCTTCTTCGGTCTAGCGAACGACATCTATGATGTTACCATAACACATACCGGCGTTGTGGGTGAACAATTACAACTTGACGCCATTGCCGTCTTTGACAATCAGTTCAATGAGATTCCGCCTGGCTTCTACGACGACACACAATTGGTCGATTTCGTAAACTTTGCGCCTGCAGAATTCTGGACGGCGAATACAGCGACAAAATTCTCCTTGCCGAGAGGTCCATTCAATGCCTCCGAACATACCACACAAAATGCTGGGGCCATCGCACAACTGATGATTAACGGTAACACGCTCACACTGTATCAAACAGCAAGTAAGAAGAACACTGTTCAGGTCAACTTCTGCCTTGTGAATGACACCACCGGCGAACTGGAATGTAGCACCTTCAATCAAGTTGGAAAGGGCGGCCCCTTCACACCAATCGCATTCATCGGGCTAGGCGATGGTCAACATCATCTTGTCTTCGAAAATCGCGGCAATACGCTCAAAGGTGGTTTGTTCAACATTGATGCAATAGCGATACTCCCATAATCAATATCAATAAGGGATAGCCGCCCAAACAAAAGGGGAAGCGCGTTGGCTTCCCCTTTTTGTTGGTGCAAGTTGCTTAAGTCAATCAAATGTGAAGCCGTTTTATTTTGTCGAATTTGAATTATTCGACAGTCACACTCTTGGCAAGATTACGCGGTTGGTCAACATCGGCGCCGCGCCACACTGCAACATGATAAGCCAACAATTGGAGTGGCAACACCGCAATAATCGGGTTGAGCATCTCTGGCGCTTCAGGAATATAAATAACGTGGTCAGCTTTTGATGGGATAAGATCATCCCCTTCGGTCGCCACAGCGATGACGATGCCACCGCGCGCCTTGGCTTGCTCAATCTGGCTAATCATCTTTTCGTAGAGTGCGTCTTTCACAGCAATCGCGACCACTGGCAAATGTTCATCAATCAATGCAATCGGGCCGTGTTTCATCTCGCCTGCTGGATAGCCTTCTGCATGAATGTAACTGATTTCTTTGAGTTTGAGTGCGCCTTCAAGCGCAATCGGATAATTGATACCACGCCCGATAAATAGAAAATCGGACACTTCGTAGAAATTTTGCGCCAATTCTTCGATATACGAATCTTGCTCCAAGACACGCCCAGCGAGATCAGGTAGGCGAGCGATGTCTCGTGCATATTGACGACGAGTTTCTTCTGGTAATGTGTTGCGCAATTGTGCGAGGTATAGCGCAAGCAAGTATTGGTCAACAATGCTGGAAGTGAATGCCTTTGTCGAGGCGACGCCAATCTCCGGCCCGGCATTCATCGTAATGAAACCGTCAGCGATACGCATGGCTTGGCTCCCGATAGCATTGACGATACTCCACAGTGACGCACCTTTTTCTTGAGCTTCTTCCATCGCTGCCAATGTATCAACTGTTTCACCACTCTGCGTGATAGCAAGCACGGCTGTATTATCGTCAAGGATCGGATCCCGGTAACGATATTCGCTGCCATAATCGACTTCAACGTGCAGCCGTGCCATCCGTTCAATGAAAAATTTGCCAACCAAGCCGCTGTAGTAACTCGTACCACACGCAACCGTCACGAGCCGTTTGAGTTGTTGTGCATATTCTGGCGTTAGATGCAAATCGGGCAATGTGATCGTGCCATGTTCAAAGTCGATGCGTCCTCGAATGGTATCCGTCAGGCTTTGTGGTTGTTCAAAGATTTCCTTTTGCATGAAGTGTTTGTATTCGCCACGCGCAGCACTAACTGGATTCCATGGTATATCGTGAATTTGCGGTGTGATGGGTGTGCCGTCCAGCGATTGCACTGTATAGCCTCTCGCAGTGACGGTGGCAATCTGCCGATTTTCGAGGAAGACCATCTGACGTGTATGTTCGAGAATCGCTGGAATGTCGGACGCAATGAAGTTTTCCCCCTTGCCGATCCCAATCGCAACACCACCGGCATTGCCAATGCGCACAGCAACGATTTCATCTCGTGCATGCTTGCTCATAACGACAATGGCCTGTGCGCCACGCAGTTGCAGCGCTGCCCGCCGCGTTGACTCGGTCAAATCGTTATTTGCACCATTCTGTGCGTGAAGCTGAATTAAATGGACGATAACCTCTGTATCAGTTTCTGAACGAAACTCGACGCCTTCAGCCATCAATTCATCTTTGAGTTCAAGATAATTTTCGACGATGCCGTTGTGAACAATGACGAAATCTTCATTCATGCTGAGATGAGGATGCGCATTTTGTTCGGAAGGCACACCATGTGTTGCCCATCGTGTATGCCCAATACCGGTTGTGCCCGTTAAAGGATTATTTGCGATGCGTTCGCGAAGGTTGCTGAGTTTGCCCACATCGCGGGCAATCTGAATATCGCCGCCATTCATAATTGCGACGCCCGCCGAATCGTAACCGCGATATTCAAGCCGCTGCAACCCATCAAGAATGATCGATGTTGCGTCGTGCGAGCCAATATACCCCACTATTCCACACATAAGAACTCTCCTAAGTGAAGCTCATAGATGCCAATGCCAGTTGTATGCGCGAATCAACAAACACCACACAACCGCAGCATAAGCGAATCAATTCGATAATGTTGATGGGCCACTGTGCGACTTTTGTCCCGGCGATTACTCGCCAGTTTTATGATCGCACTTTCATTGTGGAGGAGTTGAAAAGGGGTGTGGTAAACCCTGACGGCATCCGCTGAACTTTCGATTTTCCCCACAAGTGTGGGTTAGGCTCACGATGAAATGAGCAACCGTCTCCTCGTCACCCTGTAATATAAATCATTGCAGGGTCATGCGCTATCTATCCTCCGTTGCGTAGTTGTTGGCAACACCTCCTAACTTAATCGACGAATTCAATCAAATTTGTCGTTGCGTTCTCTATATCACTATAGACGCCCCGCTTGCTTTTGTCAACTACGGCTAATGCAAGTTGATACATAGCCTCTTCAGTCATCATATTCATTTCGTCGCGAGGGATGCGTCGCCGCCCCTCTGTTTTGAAACGAAATGCTCGTCCGAAGTTGACATGAATATGTGGGCGTTGCAGACGAAACAACTTCTGTTTCCAATCAGCCGCGCCACTTATCGCTGCCGGGACGATAACTGCGTCTGATTTTGTAGCGACATACGTCAGGCCTTCTTTCGGGCGCGATAAGCCTTCAGGATGGCGTGTGCCTTCGGGTGCGATGAGAATGAGTGTGCCGCTTTTCGCAAGTTCGATTGAATTCACTAATGCTTGTCGGTCAACCTCTCCACGATTGACGTAATAGGCGCCCCACGCATCAATCAACATTTTCATGATCGGATTTTTCGCCAATTCAACTTTTGCCATCGGCACGACATAACGATGCGTGATTGCCCCCATGCAAAGGATCGGATCAATCAACGAGATATGATTCATCATCAGAATTGTCGGGCCGCTCTCCGGGACATGTTCAAGCCCAGTGACAGTCACCCGCCACAACACCTTGAACCCTAGACCGCGAATCAAAATATTGCGGATGAAGTTACGTTTTCGCCTGTAGGCCGGTTGATTGGCGACATATTCTTCAATCGTGGTAGCAACACTCATGATTTATTTCTTGCGTTTTCTCCGTTGTGCCCGTTGTTGTGTTGTCGGCCTACGACGATTGTTCGATGATGACCGTCGAATACGCCGACGTTTTGGCCAATGGGTTTCTTCAGGCAATGCCATTTCCATCGGTGATGATAGCGCTTTGACATCTTTCGCACTCATCTCGCGCCATTGACCAGTGCTCAGATTGCCGAGTGCAAATTGCCCGATGTGTGTGCGCGTCAGCTTATAAACCGGGAAGCCAAGACTCGCCGCCACACGTCGAATCTGACGCTTCCTCCCTTCGGTCATGATGATTTGCAGTGTGGTCAATCCCTTGCGCGGTTGGTCGAATTTCAGCACGCGCACCTCACACGGGGCGGTTTTCTCGCCATCAATCCACACACCACGCTGCCACTTCGCAAGCGTTGACGAGTCCGGCCTACCATAAACCACGACGCGATAGGTCTTCGTATGTTGATAACGTGGATGCGTGAGCTTATTGGTCAACTCGCCGTCATTCGTCAATACAACAAGACCATCGCTGTCCGCATCCAAGCGCCCAACCATGAACAAATGTCCGTTGTATGGAATCAACTCGCGGACAGTTTGACGATGTTCATCGCGCCGCGTTGTATTGGTTGACAGCACATTACGCGGTTTATTGATGGCGAAGTAGACAAGTTCATGATTGTCAAATTCGAGACGTTTGCCATCAACATCAATCGTATCTTTAGACGGGTCTGCTTTTGCACCAAGTTCAATGATATGGCCGTTGACGCGCACCCGCCCCTGTCGTATCAATTCTTCACAAGCACGCCGCGAACCAACATCCGCCTGCGCCATCAGTTTTTGTACACGTTCTTTCACGAGAATGCGACTGCTTTCGATTATTTTCAGCAATCGCATTATATCATAGGCATCGTGTCAAGTTGAGATTAGTCTCGCGGCCATACCGATTGCAACAGACGAATTTGCTCCAATTGATGGTGGCTATCACCCCCCTCATGATGATTGTATTCCCACACGCGAATATCTTTGTCTCCCGCATAGTGATTATAGGCAGCATAGACGGTTGAAGGCGGGCAAATCTCATCCATCAAACCCGCTGAGAAAAATGCTCTCGCTTTTGCTCGCGCCGCGAAATTCACCCCATCGAAGTATGACAATGTTTCAAACACAGTGTCTACTTTATCACGATGTGCCTGACAAAAATGTGAAATCTCAACATACGGATGTGAATCTGTGATCTCGGTGGCACGTTTGTAATGACACAAAAACGGCACATCCGGCATCGCAACTTGTACATTCGCATCAAGACCGCTAACGGCAATCGTGATACCGCCGCCCTGACTGCGCCCCGTGATGGCGATACGCTCAGCATTGATAGCTGAATGTGAACGCACAGCTTCAACAGCACGGACGCCGTCCGTGAAAAGACGGCGATAATAATACGTTTTCGGGTCGAGGATGCCTTGCGTCATGAAGCCGGGAAAATGCGGATTGGCGCCATCTTGCGGAATGTCGGGGGTATCACCGTGTAGCCATCTGCTGCCTTGCCCTCGTGTGTCCATGATGAAATGCGCATAACCTGCGCTGCTCCACACTAACCAATCAATCGGGAAACCCCGCCCGCCACCATAGCCAATATACTCAACAACACACGGCAGTGTTCCTTCGCGATGACGCGGCAGCAGCAACCACCCCTTAACGCGCTGCCCGCCATATCCTGAAAATGTCACATCATACGTTTCGACAGTGCGCAAACCAAAATCAATCGGCTCAAATTGTGCATCAAGCGGATGCTGTCGTGTTGCACGCAACGTCTCTTGCCAAAAATGATCGAAGTCCGATGGTTCGCGCCGTTGAGGACGATAGGCTTCTAATTCCTCAAGCGGCATATCGAAGAATACCATGATGTCTCCTATTTATTGGGTTCGTCGAGATGAATGCCCGTCAGCGCTTCATACACAGTGATGACGGCGCTGTTGTCGAGTTCGCGAAAACCGAGTTCGAGCATCGCCGTGAACATTTGCATCACAACCGCCGTCATCGGGAGAGGAATGCCGTAAGTCTTCGCTGTATCCATCACAATACCGAGGTCTTTGTGCTGCATATAGGCCTTAAAACCCGGCTCGCGATTGCCAGCAAATAAACGTGGTGGTTTGACATCAAGCGTCCACATCTGCGCCGCCCCGCCCCGAATCGCATCGACAACTCGGCTCGGGTCAACACCGGACTTTTGTGCCGTGATGAGTGCTTCAGCAAGACCGACCATCTGCGCACCGACAATGATTTGGTTGCACACTTTGGCGATTTGCCCCGCGCCGCTATCGCCGACGAGTACCCACGCTTTGCCCATCGCTTCAAATAATGGCGCGGTCTTGTCGAAAGCATCTTGCGGCCCGCCGACCATAATTGTCAGTGTACCATCTCGCGCACCAACATCGCCACCACTAACCGGAGCATCAAGCGCTGCAACCCCAACCTCCGCCAAACGTTTAGCAATGTCCCGCGCTGTTTCAGGCTTGATGGTGCTGTTATCGACATAAATCAAACCATCATGTGCGCCTTCGATGATTCCATTCTCACCAAGCACGACTTTCTCAACATCAGGCGAATCCGGCAGATTTGTGAACACAAACTCAACTTGTTCAGCAACTTCTCGCGGCGAATGTGCTGCCGTCGCCCCTTCACGAACGAGTTGTTCGACAATCCCCTGACTGCGATTGTGGACGATAAGTTCATGACCAGCTTTCATCAAATTACGCGTCATTGACGCACCCATGATACCGAGTCCGATATAACCTACTTTTGCCATGATAGTCCTCCTGGAAGAAGCACAGAAATATAGAATCCTATTCTTTTGTTGTCACACGAAATTCAATCGTGTG
>RFIA01000197.1 GCA_003695675.1 Chloroflexota bacterium | reverse complement strand
GGCGCGAGTCCCTTCCGCGTCTTGGTCTCCGTGATTATCCCACAATCGTATCCGGTTATTGTCGCCGTCGCGTTGTTTCATCTCGTCTTTGCATGGAACGATTTCTTCGAGCCGATGATTTACACACTCGGCAAGCCCGAAATCCAACCGATTGCGGTGGCCATTCAACTCTTCAATCAACGCTTCTCGCAACAACCGCATCTGATTCAAACGACAGCGCTGATGGGTTTGCTGCTGCCGGTCGCGTTATTCTTCATCGCGCAGCGCTTCTTCATGCAGGGTGTGGTCGTCACGGGCGTGGATAAGTAGGCATGTCGCAACCATTTGTGCTGGGGGTCAATTATTGGCCGCGTCGTAAGGCGATGTATTGGTGGTCGCACTTTGACGCCGACGAAGTGCGCGAAGAATTCGACATCATCGCAAGTTTGGGCATGAATATCGTGCGCCTGTTCTTGCTCTGGGACGACTGGCAACCGACACCGGACAGCGTGTCGGCGGCGTGCTTGCGCAATTTCGGTATCGTCTGCGACATCGCCGCAGAGCGTGGCCTGCAACTCGATGTCACGTTTTTCACCGGGCACATGAGCGGGCCAAATTGGGTGCCGCGTTGGATGCTCGACAACAATGCGACGATGGCCTCGCCAAATGTCCGTCAGGTCATCAGTGGCGGCCAAATCGTGGACAGTCCATATCGCAATATGTTTCATGACCCTGCAACGATTGCAGCATCGCAATTGTTCCTCAGGACAGTTGTCGGCGAATACAAAGATCACGACGCGATATGGATGTGGAATCTTGGCAATGAGCCGGACTTATTCGCGCAGCCGCATTCGGCACAAGCCGGGCGCGAATGGGTCAAGATGATGTGCGACCTCATCCGCGACATCGACCTAGTGCATGACATCACCTGCGGCCTGCATGTCGATAGCTTATTGAATGACAATGGGTTGCGCATCAACGATGTCTTTGCCGAAACTGACGTCGCCGTCATGCACGGTTACCCGATGTATATCTCGTGGGCGCGAGACAATTTGGATACCGACTTCATGCCCTATTTGTGTGCATTGGTGACGGCGCTGTGTGGCAAGCCGTGCCTCGCCGAAGAATGGGGCGGCTGCACCGCGCCCGATGGTCGTGACTCCGAAGTGTGGACATGGACGACGTACAACGGTGTGGAACGCACACAATTCATGGCGGGTGAAGATGCGCTCGCCGACCATATCGAGCGCGTGCTGCCAAAGCTCGTCGAAGTCGGTTCCACCGGCGCGATGTTGTGGTGCTTCGCCGATTATGCCGAAGATTTGTGGAATCGCCCGCCGTGCGACCCGCATGGCGCGAAACACGAACGGCATTTCGGTCTCGTGCGGCCTGACGGCTCGTTGAAACCGCACGCCGATGTCATTCGCAAATTTGCTGAGACGAAGCCGACTGTTCAAGCGGCGCAACGCACCCTTACGTTGGACATCTCACTAGAAAAATATTACGAAACTCCGGCGTATCATGCGCAGCGTCTTTATCAAGAATACTTGCTCGATTATCAACTTCAGGATGCGTGAGTGATGCGTAGCAAGAGTGGATGGCAATTCATTGGAATCATCATCGTGGCGTTGGTGGTCGTGTTGTTGGCTGTCCGCATCACATCGGATTCAATGCCGGTAGAGACCGATACAACCGCGCAATCAACGACACCACAAGCCGGTCTCACAGTTGATGCAGGCATTGTCATCGCGCAAATCAGCCCGTATGCGTTCGGCGCTAATCTGGGGCCGTTTGCCATTCCGATTGGTTTGTTCGATGAAGCCGAGCATTCGGGCATCACTTTCTTGCGCTTCCCGCACGGTCGATGGGGGGACGAGAATAATCTATCGCATTTCAATATCGATTTGTTCATTCGGATGGCGCGTCTCATCGGCGCAGAACCGAGTATCGCTGTGCGCTTAGATCGTGGCACGCCGGAAGCCGCCGCCGAACTCGTGCGATATACCAACATCGAAAAAGAATATGGTGTGCGCTACTGGTATATCGGCAACGAACCGAATCTCTACGCTGGTTACCGCGATGAGTCATATACAACTGAAGACCACAATCGCGAGTGGCGGGCGATTGCTGAAGCGATGCTCACTGTTGACCCAGACATCAAGCTGATTGGGCCGGGTATCTCACAGTGGAATGGCACGCCGCAAATCGACCCGCGCGACAGCGACGGGCGCGATTGGCTGCGCGAATTTTTGTTAGCGAATGGTGATCTCGTCGATATTGTGTCGGTGCATCGTTATCCGTTCCCACTCAGCCAAGCGAACCCGCGCACAACTATCGATGACTTGCGCAATAATGTCGCCGAGTGGAGCAACACACTGCCGAACTTACGCGCCGTCATCGCCGAAACAACCGGACGCGATGATTTAAAGATTGCCGTCACCGAATTCAATTCGCATTGGAGTGCGAATGTCGGCGGTGAAGCGACCAACGATTCGCACTACAACGCGATTTGGACAGCCGATGTGTTGGGGCGAATGTTGGAACACGAACCGTTTACATTGGCTTACTTCGATTATTACACGGCAGATGGACGCGGCGGTTGGGGTTTGTTGGCGGACTTCGATGTGCGCCCAACTTATTATACGTATCAAATGTACCAACATTTTGGCAATCAGATGGTCGCAGCCAACTCGACGGTGGACAATCTCTCGGTGTATGCGTCCACACATGAGGACGGCGCCTTGACGGTTATCGTCGTCAACCTAGCCGATGAAGCGGTGACAACGACACTTTCAATTGACAATTTCGCCGGCGCGACATCGCCTGAAGCATGGCTGTTCGACCCCGAACACAAGGTCGAACCAATGACGGATACGATTGTCGGTGCATCCGGCGAGTTGATGTTCCCGGCGCAATCGATCACTTTGCTTGAGTATCCGTCTGCGATTACGCAATCTATACCATTGAATTGAGGTAACGACTCAGCATGTCGGCGTGAATCAGCCGAATTGAAAAGAAATTGAACCGCCAAGACGCAAAGTTCGCAAAGAAAATTATGGGCTTTTTCTGCTATTTGCGTTCCCTGCGCCTTTGCGTTGAATCCTTTTGTTCGCATCTTGGCAATCATGGCAATCATGCAACCTGATTATTTACAATCATCCTCTGTATAAAAGGAATCAATCATGACACAATTTGCTGTCTGTTCATACAGTTTTCACCGTGCACTGGCCGCCGGTGAGCAAGATATTTTCCGCTACATCTCCGACTGCAAAGAACTCGGCATGGCACAACTCGACCCGTGGAACGGTCATCTCGTGCCCATCAGCGAAGAGAGCGACCGACTGAAAGCGAGTGATCCGGACGCCCCACTTTCAAGTGAGAGCATCGCTTATCTTGAACAGGTCAAAGCGGCGGGCGATGCGGTTGAGTTGTCGTTCGGTTGTGTCGCGGTCGATGGTGCTCACGTCTATGAACCGACGGCGGAAGCACGCCGGGCGAATCGCGGCGCGGCGTATCGTTGGATTGACGCGGCGCGGCGACTCGGCGCGCGGCAGATTCGCCTCGATGCTGGTGGGCCAGAAGAACTGACCGATGAAATCTTCGACATCATCGTCGAGGGTTATCACGATATTGTCAAACGGGCGGCGGACAACGGCGTCGAAGTCGTGATGGAAAATCACTGGGGGTCGTCGCATATCCCGACGAATGTCGTCCGCATTCTCGACGCGGTTGACGGTCTCGGCCTACTCTTCGACAGCCACAATTGGGCAGAGGGACTGCGAGAAGAGGGTTGGCAACGTTGCGCGAAATATGCCCGCGCTGCGCACATCAAAACCTTCGAGTTCGACGATGACGGCAACGACCCGGCGGGCGAAATACCGCGTGTGATACACCTGTTGGCTGACGCCGGTTACGATGATGTGTGGGGCATTGAAAGTGTGCCTTATGACGGCGATGAATACGGCGCGGTCAAGAAGACGATGGCTTTAATCGAACGCAGCTTGCAAGGATAGACAATCACATGGCAGAACAGGTCAATATCGGTATCATCGGCACCGGACAAATCGGAAAATATCATATCGAAAATTATCACCATATTGCCGGGGCGAATCTCGTCGCAGTGGCGGACATCAACGAAGCCGAAGCCCGGCGCGTCGCGGAGAAATATAACATTCCGTATGTCTACAGCGATTTCCACAAATTGTTACAACGCGACGATATTGTGGCCGTCGATGTCGCCTTACACAACAACTTGCACGCGCCGGTGACGATTGCCGCGCTGCAAGCGGGCAAACACGTCTACTGCGAAAAGCCGATGGCCGGTGCATACATCGACGCCGAGAGGATGCTCGCGATAGCGCGTGAAACTGGGTGCAAATTGAGCATTCAGTTGGCACGTCTGTTTGACGACAGCACCCGCGCCGCGAAAATTTTGATCGACGCCGGGAAGCTCGGCAAACTTTATCACGCGCGGTCAACCGGTTTCCGCCGTCGTAATCGTCCGTATGTCGATGGCTACGGCAGTCGGTTCTTCGTGCAAAAAGATTTCGCAAGCGGCGGCGCGATGTACGACATGGGGGTTTATCACATCTCGCGAATTCTATATTTGCTCGGCAATCCTGATGTGCGCACGATTAGCGGCAATATCTATCAAGAAATCGAAATGGATGCCGAACGCCAACAAGCAAGCGGCTTCAATGTCGAAGAACTTGGCGTCGGTTATGTACGTTTCGTCGATAACATATCGCTTGACATCATCGAGTCGTGGGCCATCCATCTCGACGGTTTTGACGGTTCATCGGTCGTCGGGTCGGACGGCGGTGTCAAGCTCGAACCATTCGGTTATTATCACAATGTCGGCGACCTCGAACTCAACAGCAGTGTTGACCTAAGCGCCTTCAACAATCGCATACACCTTCTGCGCGATGATGCCGATGCCTATGACGGCCCACAACATCATTGGGTGGCGGCGTTGCAAGGACGTGTCGCTTTGTTGCCAACCGCCGAGATTGCGCTGAACACGATGTTGATTTCGGAGGGGATTTATCTATCGCACGAACGTGGCGCAGAAGTCACTGCCGAGGAAGTCCGCGAGTTGTCGCAATCGACGGCGATTGAATTGTAGAGGTTATCAGGGATGCTCGTTTTTCGCACCCGCCCCACCCCTCCCGCGCGTAGACACTGCGGTTT
>RFIA01000196.1 GCA_003695675.1 Chloroflexota bacterium | reverse complement strand
GCATTGCGTGCAATGCCCTGAAGGGTTTAGCAAGCTAAACCCCAACGATTGTCCCCTATTTTTGCATCAAAGCGCAAATGTCAACAGAGCCTAGCAATCCGGGATAACATGGGTAAAAAGTAATAGTCGGGGTATCATACGGATGATGCCCCGTAAATTTTTTGACGGAATCAACAACTGACTGTAGTATATAATAGGGAAAAGCACCGGGGTACCATCTCGCACCGGGCCAATTTCTTGTAAAATTAAGCATATTGCTACACAAACAGCGTATTGGCCAGCACATCAGGAAAGGCAGCTTTAACTATGCGCGATACATTAATTGGTTTGCTTGCAGTTATTCAACCGTCAATGCCTAAACGTCGCACATTTGTCGCAGTCATTCTTGGCTTTTTGATTGGTCTATTCTGGGCGTACAATATTTCGCCGACCACATTCTTCGACGCCGACCCCAGCCAACTCGACCAAACTGCCCAAGATGAATGGGTGCGTTTACTCGCCGACCGCAAAGCTGCTGCCAATTTTGACGTGACAGACAATATCGTGCAGCTTCTGGCAGCTGTCGATGAGCCATTAGAAATTGTCAACCGACTGGGGCTAGATTCCATTCGCGCAGAGGCTGAGCAAGCCAATGAGATAGCGGCCACAGCACCCAATCCAAACTTTCTCAGCAATCTCATCCCCATCATCGTCGGGCCGCTCGTATTAATTATTGTGATGGCAGTCGGCGGCCCAATCTGGAATTTGCTCATCAAACCGTTTATCGAACCTTATCGCCGGAGGATTACACGGCGTGCCAGCTCAACGTCGGACGACGTTGCCGCACAAACTCGGGCTGCCATGCAAGAAGCTAAAAAAGCGCAAGCAACACTCAGCGCCGACTATTCAACCAGCGAACTCGGCGCACCCGTCATGCAACGTATGACGAGTTATCTGCAAGGTCACGGGCAATATGATGACTCGTTCGCCATTGAAGACGAGAATGATATGTTTCTTGGCGAGACAGGCGCGGCCATTTCAGAAACACTCGATGAAGAAGGCAAAAATGTGACCGCCATCGAGATTTGGTTGTTCGACAAAGAGGATTTCGTCCGAACGATTACGAAAGTATTCGCCACGCCATACGCTATGAATGATCCAGCACTCAGAGCGAAGCTCGAAACTAAAGGCGAACTCGTACTCATCGAACCGGGCGGCGTCGCCATTTTAGAGACCAACACCCTGCAACTTCACGCACGCATCGCCGAAGTTACGTTCAACAACGATGGCGCAAACCCACCCAACAGCGTCATCGAAAAGATGTCGATTGAACTCGCCGCATGGCGCAAGGAAGGTGTGGGAGCCGCAACGCCAGCAACACCTATGGCGGCGCCTCAACCCGTCGCACCAACAGCGCCGCCACTGCCCGAACAACCTGCGCCGGTACCGACGCCGGGCATCACACCGCCGCCACCGCCGCGCCCGATTGCCACACCGCAATCACCACAGAGTCCGCCACCTAGCCCACCAACGCCAGCAGCGCCTCCTCCACCGGCAGCACCACCAACACCGGCAGGCCAACCACAACCGTTGCAGCCGCCGCCAATGCAAAACCCGTCAGCGCCACAGCTGCCGAGTATCGACGATGATGACGATCCCTTCGGCGGGACGGGCGACTTCACCCCACTTGGACGCTAGCGCTAAACAAAAACGCCCTGTAGCAAAAGTACGGGGCGTTTGACTATCAATCTTCAAGCAAGGCATTCAATTGATTTTTCTAATTTTAAAGATCACTTCGCCGCCTGGTGTTGCCACTTTCACTTTGTCACCCTTTTTACGACCAAGCAATGCCGCGCCGATTGGGCTTTCATGAGAAATTTTTCCTTCGCGAGGGTTGGCTTCGGCGGCGCCAACAATCGTATAAGTTTCATCAGTAGACTCGCCATCTTCGCGAATGGTTACCTGAGAACCCAAGCGCACTTCATCAGTCGAGCCATCATTGGAGATAATTTCAGCACTGCGCAACACATTTTCGAGATATTGAATGCGACCCTCAACAAAAGCCTGCTGTTCTTTCGCATCGTGATAATTGGCGTTCTCTTTCAAGTCGCCTTCGGCAATCGCTTCTTTCAATTTAGTAGCCAGCGCCGGACGGCGAACATTGATGAGTTGGTCGAGTTCGCGCCGCAAATCCTCGGCACCTTCCGGCGTTAAATAAGTCTTTTCGTCAGCCATACAGGTCTTTCCTCAAAATGAAACGGTTTTCACGCTCTTATGATTGAATCCTGTGTTTTTAGTAAAGTTATCCAACATCACGTGGCAATCAAAGCGATGAAAATGTTTGAACCGCAGAGACACAGAGCGTTTTCTACGACGCTGCGATTCTTGCGATTCTTTGCGGTTTAATATCGTTTATTTTCAGAGGAGGCGGCGCGGTTGCGATGCCCCTACATGTATCGCTTTTGTCCGAAAGTCGAATATAAACGTATTATAACCCTCTACTGTACTGGAATACAACTATTACATCTCAATCAACTCACGGCGCTCACTCGCCAACGCAAGAACATTTTGACGATGCAATTGCTCGCCAATGCCATTGAGCAAGACACGGCTCTTGCCACACGACTCAATATCAATCGCGGCCAACGCTGCATCAGGTTCCTCTTGAGCCAAAGCATCATCAACAGCTTCGCGCAGCTTGATCAAATAATCAATATCATCTTGCACTCTAGCCTCGACTTCGCCCGGCAAAATCACCTCGCCATGCCCTTGCACCACGCTCTCAAAGTCATGCCGACGCAGATCATTAAGCGACGTCAAGAAATCGTCAAAACGCCCGTCAACAAAATACGGAATCGGCATTAACGTATCCGCAGCGAACAAAATGCGATCTTCTTTTACGAGACAAACGATTGAATCGCGACTGTGCCCCGGCGTAGACCACATCTGCAATGTTTTCTCACCGAGATGTAAATTGAAAAATCCGTCATTAAAAATAATATTTGGCAGGACAATTTCAACATCCTGCATTTCTCGCGATGAGGCTTTGACCGCTTCAAGACTTTTACGTCCACGACTGTCGAGCAGCGCACGACAGGCTTCATGTGCAATCACAGGCGTATTTTGGAAAAAGCATGTACCGGTGGTATGATCTGCATGAAAGTGCGTATTGATGATATAACGCACAGACGTACCTAAACGCTCTTCAACAAAATGTTTAATTTGTAATGTCTCATCGGGATAGGCCAACGTATCGATCAAAATAGCGCCTTCCGACGTAACAATCAGCCCCGCCGTCACCTGTGCATATAGGTCGCTGGTGAATATATAAATATCAGACGCTAATCGTTCTCGCTGCATAAATTCAGTAATGATCTATAAACGCCACCAACATCAAGGGAAAAGTATAGTGAGCAAGAAAACAAAAATCAAGATGTCGCCCGATGAATTGGATTTTACAAAATCCAGAGTATACTTGAGACAAAATATAAGGAGGCAATTTATGCAGCGAAAACCATCGTCTTTTTTAACCATATTGCCCATTCTTGCCACGATATTGCTCGCTTTGTCAACCTTTCAAGCACAGGGACAAGCGACATTCCGCATCGGTGTGCTCGACGAAATTGACGGCCCAATCACCAAAGGCGCACAACTCGCCATCGACGAAATCAATGCAGCCGGTGGCGCTCGCGGTGCCGACGGCACGCTCTTCCAACTCGAATTAATTATCCAACCGACAAATAATGGACAAAATCTCCCGACTGCTGTTGCTAACTTAAATCAGGCCAGTGTTATCGCCGTTTTAGGCCCGGCCACAACCGAAGAAGTGCTATCGAATTTACCGACACTGCAAACAATAACGTCACCCGTGTTGACACCGGCAATCGGTGACACCATCACAACCTCAGATGCTTCGGGGCGCATCTTCCGCAGCCGCGCTGCCGAAGCCCTTCAGGGGCGCGCGCTTGCCAATTATCTCATCGGCGACCTCGGCATCCGCAACATTGCGACGATACAACTCGACCTTGAAAGCACCGCAGCCGTCATTGGATTCTCAAATGCGACGACCACACTCGGTGTCGCACCGCGCACCTTCTTATTCGACACAAACACCAGCATCGACACACTTGCCCGCAATGTCCAACAATCCAATCCACAAATCGCGACATTGTTCGGCAGCCCGGAAAACGCCAGCCAACTCGTCACCGCATTGCGAAGTATCGGTTGGCAAGGACGCATCGCATACAATCGTGCCGAAGATGATGCGTTCAAAGAAGCCATCGCCACCGGCGATTTGAACGGCATTCTTTCAACAACGACATGGGCATTCACCAGCGCCGACCAAACGAGCGATGAATTTCTCGGCAACTTCACACGGCAATTTGGTGAAATACCCGGCGCTGTCGAAGCCGCAGCCTACGACTCGATACAATTACTCGCCACCGCAATCAATCGACCTGGTGAGTTACGGGCAAATCTGGCGGCGCTCAACAACATCAACGGCGTTCAGGGCACGCTTGCCCCTGCACAACTCGGTCGAGGCGAAACCAGCAACAATGTCTTCGTCACCCAGATGAACCAGTATGGCGCACCGATTGTCGTGGCGCGTTTCGCCGGTGCTCAACGACTGCCGGTCGGCACACCCATTATGCCCGTTGCAACGAGCACGCCACTCCCAACGCCGACACCAGCAGCAACCGCAACCCCCGAAGGCGTCGTCGCAACTATTCGGAGCAATTTCCAAAATGTGCGCTCCGGCCCTAGCACCGATTTCGATATACTTGGCCAACTACCACGAGGCACGCAAGTACAAGTCATCGGCGCAAATATCGACCTTTCATGGATTGTCATCGAATTTCGCGGGCAACAAGCGTGGCTTTCGCGCAGTATTCTCGATACATTTGGTGATTTGAATTCGCTGCCGATTATCCAGTCGCCGCCGACACCCACACCCCCGCCGACACCAACGACCCCACCAGTGCCAGACATCGTGATTGACACCGCCGTCGTCGCACCATCGCCGATCATCCCGGGACAGCAATTCATCGCCAGCGTCACTGTACGCAATGCAGGTGGCGCACCGGCGGGACAATTCGCTGTCGCGGCGACCTTCCCACCCA
Organism: Chloroflexota bacterium; assembly: GCA_003695675.1. Classification (GTDB taxonomy): domain Bacteria; phylum Chloroflexota; class Anaerolineae; order Aggregatilineales; family Phototrophicaceae. Next base: position 7,935 of record RFIA01000196.1, on the reverse strand, counting down.
ACGACGTGTTTTCATCTGCTGTGATTTCAGGTCTAGGCCCCGGCCAATCAACGATTGCCAATCTGAGCGCAACGTTGACCAACACCGGCATCTACACCGTTATCCTCGTAGCAGACCTTAACAACACAGTCAACGAAGGACCCGGTGAAAACAATAACGCCAGCTTTGTGCTCAACTATACCATCGACAAACCCATCATCCGTCAGGGCAACCAGACATTGAATCCGGGTGATACACTCGACCTCGAAGGCAATGCGGTTCAAGGTGATGTGAGCTGGGATGGCAATGCACTCAACGGTGCATTCGGCGCGCAACTCGGCATCATCCCCAATGTAGACATCAACACCATTCACTGGGATTTAATTAATCCGGGACTCGTCAACCGAAATAGCATCCCACGAGCAGAACTGCCGCCGGGCACAATGGTCGGCGTGCTCACTGCCGACGGCAATCGCGGCTTTATCCGCGTCGAGAGCCTGCCCAACAATCAAATAGCGACCATCTTCCGCGTCTATCAGAATTAATATCTTATGGCCGCATGTTGCCTGTTGAATGCAGCATAACGCATCAAAATCAAACGAGCCTGTCGTGTGTGGCAGGCTCGTTCGATTAAGTATCAGATTAAGCATCAATTGATGATTGCTCACGAATCCAATTGTACCTCGACCCACGTCGTCTGATTCGGATAGACGTAGACGAAACGGCGGAAATGCACACGGCCATTCTCATCGCTAACGAGGACTTCATAATAATTGGCGGGCAAATCGCCAAGCGTAAAATTTTCACGAATCGTCGGGTCACTATTGACCGAATCGGCTGCATAGCTAAAGGCAAACCGGCTAATATCGGTCGATTGCACCCGCAAGGTAACATCTTCTAAGATATTTCCTGCGGCATCTGTCACACGACCGGCCAGCGTACCGAATGACTGAAAGGGAAAAATCCACAATTCAGGATTGCGAGTCGCCTCGTAACTAAACGCATCGCCTGCGCGAACCTCAAAATGTAGATGAGGGCCGAGTGCAACACCACTATCGCCGACACGACCGATTTCGTCACCCTGTCGCACCATTTGTCCACGCCGCACCGCTATATCTTGCATGTGGCCATACAACGAAAAAATTCGTTCGTTTTCAGGCGACCGAAAGATATGCTGAATGATAACGACGTTGCCATAAAAATTTAGCTGCGGCCCGATTAACATCTCGTCGTCAGCCCCTGCAAAAATCACGGTGCCGTCAGCGACGGCGAAAATGGGCGTGAAACGCGGATTGACAAATTCAACACCGTGATGCACAGGCAGCGTACCCCCCGCTGTGCTGCCATAAGGATAGGTGCGGTCTACCCAATTCGTATTCCCTTGTGCAATCGGACGCCGCATTTGATAATGGTCAGGCACATTGACAGCCGGGTCGGGTGGCGGCGCTGTCCATGTCGGCGGTGGCGTGCCATTCACATTGGGAGAACGAGTCGGTGCTGTAATAAAGCGGGGGGTTAATGACGGGGTTGGGAAAAGCGTCGCAGTCGATGACGCATCAGGCATCTCTTGCGCCCTGACTAATCTTGTCGGCGACGATGATGCCCCCGCGATCCAATAAAGACCCAAAACAACTGTAAGAAGCACAAATATCCAATACTTCGTCATGAGTTACTCGAATACAACCTCCTGATAATTACCGGTCACATCGCCAATGTGCTGTTCCAGAATTTTTTCGTGAACATTCAATGGTAATTGCAAATATTGCAGCGCGGCATCAAGCAATGCCCGTTGAGGAATGAGGCCAACCAACTCCGTCTCTACAACATCGACATCATATCGTCGCGCTTCAACACGCACAGCTTCGAGAATAGTGAACAACGAGGTTTGCCGAAAATCAATCACATTCATCGACACTTGCGCCCGCCCTCCGACCAAGACTCCCATCGCTTTAAGATAGGGCAAACCGCCATTTGATGTACGAATAACACGGGCGATATTACGGGCAATTTGTACCTCATCGGTGTTGAGATAAGCATTAAACGCAATCAAAGGCGCACGCGCACCAATTGCAACCGCCCCAGCAGAGCCAAGCTGCTTCGGGCCAAAGTCCGGCGCACGATATGGGTCGGACGCAATAACCTGCTTCAGCGTTTCAAAACCACCGCGACGTATCGCTGCAAGATTGTGTCGTTCCGGGGTCAATGCCGCGAGTCCATAGAAATACACCGGCAGATCAATCTCATCGGCGACTCGGCGGCCGACGGCGTGCGCAAGTGCCACGCAATCGGCCATCGAAATATGGCGCAGCGGCACAAATGGCACAACATCAGCGGCGCCAATACGAGGATGTACGCCCTGATGATGATGCAGATCGATCAATCCCGACGCTGTTTTCACACCGTGTATTGCAGCTTCGGCGGCAGCGTCCGGCGTGCCGATAAAAGTGACCACAGAGCGATTATGATCGACATCGCTGTGAACATCAAGCACATTTACACCGGCAGATGAAATTGCGCTGACTATCGTCTCAATCACATCACGGCGGCGGCCCTCGCTAAAATTCGGAACACATTCAACGAGGGGGGTCTCAACCATTCTCATCACTCTCCCGCTCACTACCAATGACAAAAACAACAGGTGGTTGCACCGGTTGCCCATCAACAAAGAATTGCGCCGTCCAACGTTTTCCGGGAGTGAGTGGCAAACGTCCGGCATCAAAAGTTGTCCAGATGCAATCGCCATTGATGCTTTGGTCGAGAATCCAGCTTTCGCGCAGCATCTGTATCCCCTCTTCGCGATATTCAACGGCGATGCGGCTACCAGCTTGCACATTAAACGCCTGCGCACTGATAAAAATTCTGCTAAAGGTTCCCAGAAAATAATCGCGCTGCTGCGCATCAACACATCCACGTCCATCAACTGAAGTACCGGCCATCGTTGTGCCAAAGCGTATCGTACCACTTCGATTAGCGACAATCGCACCCGGGGTTGCGGGGCGACCAGCCCGTACTGTGACGACAAGTTGACTGTTGATGTTGTTCATTTCAACGACGAAGGTTTCGGCTGCTTGTGCTGTCGCTTGCACTTCAGTCTGAAAAGCAATCACCCGTTGAGCACTTTCTGCGGCTTCCGTTGCCAACACTTGATTCTCAATCTGCAAGGTCGCTTGTGTATCGACACGATTCAAACCACCACAGGCACCGATGAAGAGCACAACCAGCCAAACAATGGACTTCACCTCAACCACACAACCATCTTTCAAGCACAGTTCAACACATGGGTTGCCGATTATACACAGACATGTCGTCTAGTGGCATAGCAACTCTCGCAACAATCATAATTTGCGTTGCACATCTTGTCGTCGATTGGAAAATCTGATAAGATCAATCTAGTACGCCCCCGTAGCTCAGCGGATAGAGCGCTGCCCTCCGGAGGCAGAAGCACAGGTTCGAGTCCTGTCGGGGGTACTTCTTCGCATCGCCAAAAACAAACAGCGAATCAGTCATAATGCTGATTCGTTTTTGATTCCGGATGTTTTGGAAATTTGGTAACTACTCAGCAGACAAGCATGAAACGAACAGGCGAAAAGAAATTGAACCGCAGAGACACAGAGAGCAAAGAAATTTCCTCTGCGTCCCCTGTGTCTCAGCGTCTCTGTTCGGACTTGCGATTCCGCACATTAAACTTGCACATGGACTGGCGTGCCTAACTCCGCCCAACGGAAGAACCATTCCGCTTCAGGCGTTGGCAGATTGACACAACCATGACTCATTGGCGTGCCAAAATTATTGTGCCAGTATGTTCCATGAATAGCATAACCTTCAAAGAAGTACATCACATAAGGCACATCAGGGAGATAAAAATCATCGCCATACATCGTCTGCGATTCATACCTGAAGTAGATGTTGAAATCGCCAACAACTGTCGGCGTTTGTGGCAGACCGGTCGAAACAAGAACATTGCGCAACAATTGACCATTTTCATACGCATAGATACGCGAATCGCTGAGATCGACAACAATTTGCTTCCCTTGCATAATCGTCGGCGCCGCAACATTCGTTGTTGGAGCAGACGAACCGGTTGAACCCGGTATCGTCAATACCTGACCAACAAGCACACGATTCGGATCATCAATCGTATTCGCCGCAAGAATGGTGGCCACGCTAACACCATGATTGCGAGCAATCTCGCCTAAGGTGTCGCCACGTTGCACCACATAAGTCGCCGCAGATGCCACCGAATCATTGGGAGCGACAGTATTGTTCTCAACACTGCTCCATATATTCAGTTGTTGACCAAAATAAATCTCATTCGGATTATCGATATTATTGCTACGAGCAAGTTGATCTATCGTCAAACCATAGCGTCGCGCGATACTGCCGAGCGTCTCGCCGGGTTGAATGGTGTGAATCGTCGTCGGTGCGCTGGCAACAAGTGGATTAGCAATCGCCGTCTCGTCCGGATTGCCAGACGGAATAATCAATTGTTGACCCGAAAATATCTGATTGCGATTCGTGAGGCCATTCGCTGCAACGAGGGCGTCTGTGCTCAAATTATATTGCAAGCCAATGCGGAATAATGTTTCGCCCGGTTGGACAATATGAATCGTCGTCTCTTGAGCAGCGAGTGGCATCGGCAACAATGCGATTACGATTACGATAGCGAGTAATCCATCAAACATTCGGCGTATGAACTTACGTGACATGTGCAGCCCCTTTGCGATCCAATTTACGTTGTGATGTCTCCACTAGATATACACCGATACGCATAATCTCGCAATCACATCGGTGAGGGTTTTCTAACCGGATATGATTTTCGGCAGCTAAAGCAATTGCTGGCAGCGCTGTTTGTTTGTACAATGCGTGTGAGTAGTGCTTCGGGCAATCGATTCGAGGATAAATTTTACAGATGTTCTTGCGGGTTTATCGTGTTACAGACCGAATCGGAATCGCGTTACTAAAAAGCAGTGTCGCGTTTGGGGCGGTGAGCATAGCAGGTGCGCACACAATTGTCGCCGCACTTGTGCGCATACTCCGGGTATTCGGCGTCGGTGGGCAGGGTGTTCTGCTGATCTTCCGCCGCATCACCAGCATATTATTGATTATTGCCGCCATCATCGCGAGGTTACTTGCCCGAGCCGGCGTCGGCACAGCGCGGGTTGCTACGCGAACATCAAAGGGCAGTGCAGCCGACATCATGGCGAGACGTGCTGCTCAAGCCGAAATAGATGCTACGATAGCCGAAGACCCACTGCGTACATATAATCGTCAATTGAGTATCCTCATTGTTGTTTTGCTCATCATACTCATCGGCATCTTGTGGGCGGTAACGCAGTCAAATGACCCGACAGTGCCCGTGATTGCAGCGAATTCAAGCGGTCTGGTGAATATTAATACGGGGCAAGCAACGGCAGAGGCAACAGCAGTCGTACAGAACAGCTTGCCCATCGCAAATCCAAACGTGACCGCCACACCGCTTCCAGCGATACTCGAAGTGCGCGGCAGCATGGCGTATGTCGTTCGCGAAAAGGGCCAACTCGATATATGGGCGGTCAACGTCGGCAATCGCACACCGATACGCTTGACGAATAATCCCGAAGATGAGCGTGATCCAGCTTGGTCGCCAGACGGGCGGCGTTTGGCTTATGCCGGCCGGCAAGATGGCAATTGGGAAATTTATATTTACGATCTTGCGACGGACACAACCACCCGCATGACGTTCGACCTTTCATTTCAAGGTGCGCCTCAGTGGAGTCCAGATGGGCAGTGGCTAGTTTATGAAAGCTATCAGGGCAACAATCTCGATGTCTACATTGTCCCGGTAGACAGTTCACAACCGCCGCAGCGCGTCACCAACAATCCCGCGCCAGATTTCTCGCCCGCGTGGTCGCCGGATGGCCGCCGCATCGCCTTCACGTCATGGCGCGACGGCAATCAAGATATTTACATTTTCTCGTTAGACGACCCGCGTGACGAGGCGTCCGTCAACCTGACCAACACCCCAGCCCGTGACGAAGATTATGCCGCATGGTCGCCAGATGGCAATCTGATTGCTTATAGTGCCGTTGATGAGGGGCTTGAAAAAGTGTTCGTCAAACCGGGTGATGACCCCAACGCAACGGCACAAGCGCTTGAACGTGGCCGCACCCCCGAATGGGCCCCGGATGGCCGGAGTCTGGTCTTCGCTGTCGATTCGATTGACAGCACACATTTGGTCGCTGCCCCGTTTGCTGGGACGGGCATCGCCACAGAAATTATTCCAGTCCCACTTGGTGCGTCAAATCCAAGTTGGACGGCTGCCCCATTGCCAACAAATCTCGTCAATGCGGGGGGGCTACCCCCGGCAATTACGGACGATCTGTTCATCGAGCAAGTCGCGCGGGTAGAGACCGACCCGCCGATACGCCTCAATGTGTTGAGGAATGTCGAAGCCCCTAACCCGGCATTGAGCGATGAGGTGAACGATTCGTTCAATGCGCTGCGCGAACATGTTCTCGAGGTTTCTGGTGTCGATTTTCTCGGCACACTTGAAGACGCCTTCTGGAGTATCGACCGACCACCACAACCGGGCGAGGATTTGCGAAGCTGGCACAAAGCTGGGCGCGCCTTCGCTTTCAATCGCAATGCCATTCTAGGCTTTCCAGCTCCTATCGAAGTTGTTCGTGAAGACCTCGGAGTCGACACATTCTGGCGCGTGTATTTGCGTGTTTCGGATGATGCACAAAATGGCCAACTTGGCGAACCGCTACGTCGAATGCCGTGGGATTTTGCCAGCCGAGACCAAGGCGATGTTGCAGCCTATGACGAAGGGGGACGCAGACGGGCACAAATGCCCGAAGGCTATTACGTTGACTTGACACAGATTATTGCAGATTATGGTTGGGAGCGAGTCCCAGCAGGGAACGACTGGCGTGGCAATGTCAATAGCATCAATTACTGGTTGTTCCGCAAAACAGATGGCTTATCATGGTTAGAAGCGATGAGACAATTATATGCCGAATCACAACTGGGGGGATTTGTTCGGGCTACTTCTGTGCCTGCCCAGCAATCAATTGTCGAAACACCGGAGGGCTAACCGATGCGCCGCACACATCGAGGTATACCCGCTTTTCTATGGGTTATCATCGTCACCACAGGCTTCGGAGTCATCTTATGGTTGAACACACAATCGAATAGCGATGACACTGTGCCGAATGGATTCATTATCCCAACTGAAGTTAGTCAAGTTGACAATCGCAACGCTTGGCAAGAAATTGTCCGCGAAGGTTTCGGCGACAACAGCACTCCCCTGCCGACCGTTGAATTACCCGCACCAGAAAGCGAATTTGTCCCGCCGACACTTGATCAAAGCAGTGATACTGGCGCGATTCAACTTGAGCCGGCGCAACTCAATCCACAAGGGCCGCCGACACCATTCGACGCCGCTTCGCCACCAACCCCGCTACCCCCAACGCAAAATCCCGTTGATCCTGAAACCGGCGTCGTTGTGACCGTCGTCGCCGTCACCGGCACGGCTATTGTCTGGCAACCGCCGCCATTAGAACCGCCACTTTCGCGCGATCCACTCGGACGTGACCATTATTGGTTGCGTCGCCCGGTTGACTCAAATGCCAACAATGCCGAACTTTTCTACTATCCATTCGGCTCTGATGGCCCCCAACAAGAGAATCCATGGCGTATCCATCATGGTATCGATATGCCAAATCCGGTCGGGCAAACCGTGCGTGCCGCCGGGTCTGGGACGGTTGTGTGGGCCGCGGACGGATTGCGTGTTGAAGAAGACGGCTTCTTCCAAAATACGCCAAGTTATGGCAATGTCGTCCTTATCGAGCACGATTTCGGTTATCGTGGGCAACCGCTCTACACATTGTATGCTCATCTATCGGGCGTCTTGGTAGAACGAGGGCAACAAGTTAACGCGGGGGATGCAATCGGGCTTGTCGGGCAAAGCGGTCG
>RFIA01000195.1 GCA_003695675.1 Chloroflexota bacterium | reverse complement strand
CGCTATAATCCGCCCGCTATGACAAACGAAAATGCACAGACAAGCAGACGCCCCACATGGCGCGTCATCGGCGCGGCAATCATCATCGCATTGGTGTTGGCTGGGTTACTCGCGCTCGACCTCAACAATCGTGGACGGATATGGACGCTCTTCTGGCAGACGACCGGTGAGGAAGACCCCATCGCACAGATACGCGGTATGTTGCAATGGACGGGGAACTTCACCCGGCAGATGCCGCGCACGCAACCCATCACGCCGATTAATCACACCAATGTCAATCCCTTCGGCATCAACACCTTTCTTGAGCAAGAAGTCGAACCGGCCAAACGCGAGCAGCAAGTGCGGATGATTGCCGATGTCGGCTTCGGTTGGATACGGCAGGAATTCCCGTGGGAAGACATCGAGATTCACGGGCGCGGCGATTTTGAAGACCGGCGCAACGATCTCGACGGCGATGGCGAGATTGACGCCATCAGCGCATGGGATAAATACGACAATATCGTTGATCTCGCCGAGCAATACGGCTTGCGTATGCAAGTGCGCCTCAGCAACCCGCCGGAATGGACGCACAGCAATCCCGACATTGGCGACTTCGCGCCGCCCGATGATTTGCAAGATTACGTCAACTTCGCGGTCACAGTCGCCGAACGTTACAAAGGCCGCATCCATCATTATCAGATTTGGAACGAACCGAATATCTTCCCGGAGTGGGGCAATCAAGATGTCAGTCCCGAAGGCTACACCGAACTCCTATGCCGGACTTACGACGCACTCAAAGCCGTTGACCCGGAGATTGTCGTCATCAGTGGCGCACTGGCCCCGACGGTTTCGTTGACGCGGCGCAATTTGAACGACTTCATCTTTCTACAATTGATGTATCAAGCCGGCGCCGGTGACTGCTTCGATATTCTCTCGATGCAAGGCTACGGCCTCAACAGCGGCCCGACCGACCGCCGAATGCGCATCACAACCGTCAATTATGCGCGCAATCTCTACATCCGCGACCAAATGATTGCCAACGGCGATGCGCACAAACCGATATGGATAAGCGAAGCGGCGTGGAATCCCGTGCCCGATCCCGACGAAGTGGCGGACATCAACGCCCGTTATAATTTTGGGCAGGTGACGGAGGAGCAAGCGGCGCGTTTCATGCCGATTGGCTATCAACGGATGCTGGAAGAATGGCCATGGGTTGGCGTGATGAATTATTGGTTCTTCAAACGGGCGACGGACTTCGAGGCCAATCAAAGTTTTTATTATTTCCGCATGGTCGAGCCGGACTTCACGCCGTTGCCGGTATTCGACACGATGCGCGAGTACCTCAACACGATGACGCCGACGTTGTATCAGGGCGTGCATCAAGCCGATGATTGGGCGATTACGCTGCCGGATGATGCCGAGTCAGTGATGGTCGATGACGCGCAATTCGGCGACGCGATGCTAACGCACGAAGTCACATTCATCGCGCACGGGACGGATGTGCTGATTCGGTGGCGTGGTGCGGGTGAATTGCAAATAACCCCATCCCCTAACCCCCTCCCCGTACACAGGGAGGGAGAAATGGTGCCTGCATCACAATGGCGGCTGACCAAAATCGCCTCATCGCGCACGGCGCAGGCTCACACGATTCACATCACGGCGGACGAACCGTTCATTCTCGACTCGGTGACGGTACTCAACCGCTCGACCGAGAATCAAATCGCGTTCGCACTTCCGCTTGTGCTCGTGGTCGGTCTCGTCGCGGGTTTTCTCGGCAACACCTTGCGTATCCGCTTGCGAGGATAAACTTACTTTGAGACGACCTCTTCCTGCGCAGATTCGCGTTTGGGTTTTTCGTCATCGCCATCATCGGATGATTCGCTGCGCTTAAGCGACTCGGCATCTTCTTTGCGCGTGACGTATACTTTGCGGATGCGGCGGCCTTCGATTTTGTCGATGCGCATGTTGAGGCCGTCGAATTCGAGCTGTTCACCTTCTTCTGGCACACGTCCGAGTTGTGCATAGATGAAGCCGCCGAGTGTGTCGTTGTCGTCCGTCGGCAGGTCGGAGTCGAGCAAATCATTCAAGTCGTCGAGATCCATGCTGCCATCAATCGTGTATTCGCCGATGGCATGTTGGATGTAATCGGCCTCTTCGTTGGTGTCGTACTCATCGAGAATATCGCCGACGATTTCTTCGAGCAGGTTTTCAATCGTGACGAGACCGGCAGTCCCGCCATATTCGTCCATCACAATGGCGAGATGCACCTTGCGATTTTGCAATTCTTTGAGCAGTTCATCCGCCGGTTTGGTCTCGTGGACGAAATAAGCCGTGCGTATCAGGTCGGCAATTGATGTTTTGTCTTGGGTGCCGCTCTGCCACACCGCGAGTAAATCTTTGGCATATAGCAGGCCTTTGATATTGTCGATGTGGTCTTCATAAACGGGTATCCGCGAATGCCCCGACTCGATGAAGACTCTCAACGCATCTTGTAGCGAAGTGTTGATTTCGACAGCCACGATGTCGATGCGCGGCACCATCACTTCACGCGCTGAGGTATCGTCGAGTTGAAAGACCGAGTAAATCATCTGGCGTTCGTCGCTCTCAATCGTGCCTTCTTCTTCGCCGGTGTTGAGCATGTCGAGAATTTCTTCTTCGGTGACGGCGTTGATGAGTCCGCCGCCGACCGTCGTCAACAAGACGCGGCGCAACACGATCAAAATCATCGTAAGCGGCGCGAGTATCACCATCAACGCCCGCATCGGGTAGACGGCCCACGCTGCGAGTGCCTCAGCCCGCGCTGCGCCGACCGATGCCGGAATCAAGTCGCCGAAGATGAGCGTCACGATGCCGACTGGGATCAGTATCGCTAGATAAACAGGCAAGGCCGCCGTCGTCGGTTGTGTGGCGCGTAATTCAGCCAAGACCGGTTGCACGACTTCGACCACTGTAAATGTGACCATCACAAAGCGTATGATAATCGTCGTGACTTGATACGTCACGCGCATCCGCACCGGTGTTTCGAGCAAGCGAATAATGTGGGCGGCGTTGCTGTTGCCTGCGTCGGCATCTTCTTGAAACCACACGCTGCGGCAATGGGCAAGTGTCGTGTAAGTTAATGTCACCGTTGCCTGAAAAATAATGATCGGTAGCAGAATCAACAGATTCGATAAACTGTCGCTGTCCAAAAGGTTATGCCTCTGAATGATTGGTCATCAGGAATACAAAAAACCGGGGAGACGCGCCATTATGCCCGTAACCCCGGAGGTGGTTCGTGATATGTTGGTCTGAAGAATCAGACTGGTCAGGAATGTCGTCTAACACAGTGGAATATCAGTAAATTCGTTATGATGTTTCTGAATTGGCGTTAGTTTACCATAAAAATATGACGAAATGCAAGCACAATGAGCAAGTCAGCCACGGCTCACACGGTATGGCGCGGGTTAAATGGTTGTGTCGGGGTGGGGTGTGGCTGATTGAAACGCCGGGCGCGGCTGAAGTTCGAGATACTGATATAGAGCGTGAAGGTGAGGAAGATAATCAACGTGAGCACGATGAGAATCGTGTAGATGATTCGTCGCGCTGTCCACCGACGGTTGTCCAACGGTTCGTAGTCGGCAAGTGTATAATGGGGATAATAATCGTAGACTTCATCGTACAAGTCATCGTCATGATAATTGTTGTGTGCCACAGAAAGTCCCACTCATCATGATAACCATTGCCTTATAGTGTACCACTTTCAAGACGAGAATAACGAGTAGCGATTCGCGTTGCGGGCG
>RFIA01000194.1 GCA_003695675.1 Chloroflexota bacterium | reverse complement strand
TTACCCGTTGATTATGGTATTCCATTGGCAATCGGCTGAGGTTGAGGCTAGCGATAAGGGATGTGTTTTTGTTCGATGAGGCGTTCCACATCTGCGCGAGTACACCATGGCACATCGCCAACATACGTCAGTGTGAGCGAGCCGAGTGCCATTGCCATGTCCATGCCACGCTCGATTCCGTCTTCGAGATACCCGGTCAAGAAACCGGCTGTGAAGGCGTCGCCTGCGCCGATGGGGTCAACAATCTGTACATTGTACGGGGTGCGTGTGTAATATTGTTGTCCATCATAAGCGACGACATCGTTGCCTTCGTTTGATAGGATGACCACTTTTGGCGTATAAGTTTCAAATAAATGTTTGGCGACTTCTTGTGCTGTACCCGTCACTTTGAAGACAACGTGCGCTTCTTCTAAGCCCATACGCAAAATATCGATTTGCGGAAGTAAAGGAGCAATCGTTTTGTATGCCTCATCCGGTGACCACAACTTCGCACGATAGTTGGTATCGAAAGATGTGGTATTGCCAGCTTCTCTGGCGATAGTCAAACCACGTCGGATAACATCGCGCAAGCTATCACTCAGTGCGAGAGTGATTCCGGTTGCGTGAAAAATGCGAGCTTGTGCCACATAATCCCAATCGACCATGTCAACGGTCAATCTTGTCACGGCTGAGCCTGCACGGTCATAGATGACATTCGGTGGTCGGGGCGGCACACCGAGATCAATATAATATGTGCCAACTCGTTCGCTGGCGTCCGCCCAGATGATGCGTGATGTATCGACGCCATGAATGCTAATGGCGTGCTCTGCCATACGACCAAGCGCATGATTGGGTAGGCGCGAAATATATCCGGTATTCAGGCCAATGCGTTTTCCACAGATCACGACATTTGATTCCGCGCCCGCAGGCCGCACATCAAAGCGCGTCGCTTGCTCTAAAACTTCGCCGCCCGCAGCCGCATAGCGTAGCATAATTTCGCCGAGCGTGATGAGATCAATCGACATGGCAAAATACCTCGTTGCAGATCAAATGTACTGTGGTCATTGTACTTGGGTTGCTTGAGTAGGCCAATATGGTTACAAGAATCAAATTTTATCCCAATTTATCCCAATAATATCCCAAATCCCCTCATATAAGGTGTGTTACGGCAGGGTTTTTATTCGCTCAATGGATCGCCGTTGGGGGAGCCTCGCAAAAAATGTGAGTATCAGCGGAATTGCTGAGAGCACAATACCTAGCCAGAATATTGGGGCATATCCGCCGAGATGATCGAAGCTCACGGCAAATATGACGGGGCCGACAGCTGACCCGATGATGACTCCGGTCGAGACAAAGCCACGTATTTCGCCGATGTGTTTGCGCCCGAATAAGTTCGTCCAAACTGCGCCATCGAAAACGCCACCTGTCCCCATCATGAATCCGAAAGCAATAGCGTATATCCTCAGTGCCGCGCTTGAGGACATGTTCATGGCAACAAACATCGCAATGCTTAACGCTGTCAGTTGCAATGCCATAATCCGACCGGGATGAAAGCGGTCAACCATAGCGCCCGTGAGAATATAGGCCCCGGCGGCAATAAGCGCGATAGTGCCGAATGTTTGTGCTGCAACTCGCTCGCTATGCCCTTGTCCAGCGAAGATCGAAATCTGATGCAGTATCATGCCCGTTCCCCATGCGGGTGGGATGAAGCGTCCGGCGACAAATATCCAGAAGATAGAGGTGCGCCGTGCTTCGGCAAGCGTCCAGTCGTCTTCATGTTCATCCTGTGTGTTGACATTCTTAATCTTTGTTTGACGCCCATCGGGATGTAGACCAAATTGCTCAGGCGCATCGCGCATAAAAATCCACATTGCGGGTAGTAACGTGATGCCAATGACAATGCCAAGCATAATCCAAACTTCGCGCCAATCGTTCTTTTCAAGCGTTTGTTGCAACCATGGCACATAGATGCGTTGGAAGAGGGCAATACCAACAAGCATCAAACTCATCATTCGACCGCGTCGTTCTTGGAACCACAAACCGACAACATTGGTGCTGATGAGTGTGAGCGACCCTTGCCCGAGTCCACGTAGCGCGATGAAGCCAAATAGCAGCATCACAGGATTGACAACTGATGACATCGCGAAGAGGGTTAATGTAAACAGTCCACCGACAACCATCACCGAATACCGGGTGCCATACCGGTCAACTTGTCGTCCAACCCATGTTAAGCTGAGTGCTCCAACGAATGTGCCAATGCCATATAATGTTGAAATACTTGTTCGCGACAGCTCGAAATCTTCGATGAAGCGGTCGAAGAACCATGAGACAGTGAAGGTTTGTCCGGGCGCAGTGGCAATCAAACCAAGTGTCGCGACAACCCAAATCACCCACCCATAAAAGATGGGCGATTGTGAAACGATCCGGCTGTTTTGTATCTTGTGTGATGTAAGCATTTTCTCATCATAGTCCCGTTTCAATTTTATGATAAGACCAATATGGTCTATAGGATTACTCGATACTTTGCTATACAATACGCCGGTTTTATAGGTCATAGAAGCAGACCATTAGGGATAGGAAATTTTACGTGACAACAACACGAGACGATATTCGTAACATCGCCATTATTGCGCATGTCGATCACGGTAAAACGACCCTTGTTGATGGGATGCTGAAGCAAGCGAAAGTTTTCCGCGAAGGCTCACAGGTGGTTGAGCGTGTACTCGACTCGAATGCCCTAGAGCGCGAGCGTGGGATCACGATCCTTGCCAAGAACACGGCAGTGACGTGGAATGGCGTCAAAATCAATATCGTCGATACGCCCGGTCATGCCGATTTTGGCGGGGAAGTTGAGCGGGTGCTCAATATGGTTGATGCCGCGCTTTTACTTGTCGATGCTGTTGAGGGGCCAATGCCGCAGACACGATTTGTTTTGCGCAAGGCGCTCGAATTGGGATTGCGCATTATCGTCGTGATTAACAAAGTTGATCGCCCAAGCGCTCGGGTGGAAGATGTGCTCAATGAGACATTTGATTTGTTCATTGAACTCGGCGCGAGTGATGAACAAGCGGACTTTCCGCTTGTATACGCTGTCGGCTTGCAAGGACGTGCTGGATATGAGGCAGATGCTTTGCAAGCCGATTTGACGCCACTCTTCGAGGTTATTCTTAAACAAGCGCCACCGCCAACCGTCTCTGAAAATGAACTGCCGAAGTTGCTTGTCACCACACTCGAATATGACAATTACAAAGGCCAAATCGGGATTGGACGATTGCTCTCCGGCGAATTGCGTCGTGGTATGACAGTGGCGCGTTTGATGCCAAGCGGTGAGCGAGAAGTGGGTAAATTGGAATATCTATTTACGTTTCACAATCTTGATAAGCAGGAGCAAGAGAGCGTTTCTGCGGGAGATATTATTGCTTTCGGTGGACTAGGCGAGATCAATATCAGCGATACGATTGCTCATCCTGCTGTTACTGAAGCATTGCCCGCAATTAAAGTCGAAGAACCGACTGTGCGGATGACATTCGGCGTCAATACGTCGCCCTTTGCGGGGCAGGAAGGCAAAACGGGGTGGGGGACATCGCGCCGATTACGGCAGCGTTTGCTCGAGGAAACGCGCAGTAATGTTGCGTTGCGCGTTGAGGATACGCAATCGGCAGAGAAGTTTAGTGTCAGCGGTCGTGGTGAATTACATCTCGCTATTTTGATCGAGACGATGCGTCGTGAAGGATATGAATTCGAGGTGAGCAAGCCAGAAGTGATCTATCGCGAAGACCCGGATACGGGCAAAGTGCTTGAACCCGTTGAAGAGGTGCATATCGAAATTGCCGATGATCTGGCTGGGACAATTGTCGAATTGCTCGGTATGCGACGCGGCCAAATGATCGACATGCGTACCGAACAGGGGACGACGTACATGCGTTACCTCGCGCCGACACGAGGCTTACTGGGTTTTCGGTCAAACTTTATGCGTTCTACAAGTGGTCTTGGTCAAATGTACAGTATTTTTCATGGCTATCAACCCCTTGTTGGAGAGGTGCCGGGACGACGTTTCGGTAGTCTTGTCGCAATGGAGCGCGGTACGGCGACCTCTTATGCGCTACTCAACGCGCAGCAGCGTGGAAAATTTTTCATTGGGCCAGGTGCAGAGGTTTATGAAGGCATGGTTGTTGGTGAGCATATTCGTCCCGGTGATTTAGGCATCAATGTCACGAAGACGAAACATCTGACCAATCATCGTGCCAAACCTTCCGAAACCGTCGATGGTTTAACGCCTCCGCGAATTATGAGTCTTGACGACTGTATCGAATTCTTGGCAGATGACGAATTGCTTGAAGTCACACCTGAAAGCCTGCGCTTGCGGAAACGCATCCTCGATACACATCGTCGAATGCGTGAAGAGAAACGCCGCAAACAACCCATCCAAGGTTAGATTACGGCTTGCCATCGCACCAACGCTTGCCGCTTTCGCCGCCACAGCGTGTGGACGGCAACGTAATAAATCTCACAGTTATGAAACATCTATTCGTTCCAAAATTGGATTATTGGCGAGCAGGCTGCTATTTGCTACCATAGAATGATATACCAGCTAGGCGTATTATCACCAACAATTCTCCAAAGATTGCAAATACCACAAAATACAAAATTCTGGGAGAACACAGTTGAACTTCACATTATGGAAACGGATGATGGGTTATCTCCGTCCCTATCGCCGGATGGCAATCATCGCATTCGTTGGGCTTGTGGGCGGCAACATTTTGATGGTCGCTATTCCGATTATCCTGCGCGATGTCATTGATAGAGGTATTGAGCGAAATGACAGCCATTTCATGATAGCTGCTGGTTTGCTCGTTGTCGGACTCGGTTTGTTGCGCGGAATCGTCGGCTTTATGTCGCGTTATTTTGGTGAGCGCCTGTCACACGAAATCGCTTATGACATTCGCAATGCTTATTACAACAGGGTGCAAACATTGCCATTTTCGTATCATGACAATGCAGAGGTTGGCACACTCATCACCCGTGCTATCAGCGATGTTGCTGAAATTCAGCGTTATTTTGCCTTTGGTTTGCTTGATGGGCTGAATACATTATTCCTGTTTGTTAGTGTTGCCATCATCATGTTGATTAACAGTCCGTTGCTCGCTGTGATTGCACTCCTCCCCATGATTCCGCTTGGTTTCTTCTCGCGTGCCTTCATCATGAATATTGCGCCGCGTTGGAAAATCATCATGGAAGAAACACAAACATTGAGCAACCATCTGCAAGAAAATGCACTTGGTGCAGAAGTCGTTCGTGTATTCGCACGCGAAGAATTTGAGATTGAACGCTTCGGTACACAAAACGAAAAACTTTATCATGAACAACTTGGTTTCATCAAGCAATGGGCTTCGTATCTGCCGACAAGCGCCTTCATTGTGGCGACATCAACAGCCCTCGTTTTATTTTTCGGTGGCTTGATGGAACGCAACAACATCGGCAATGTGACAGTTGGTCTTGTCGTCTCGTTCAATGCTTATGTACTCTTGCTCGCACAGCCGATGCGCTTTCTCGGTTTTGTGATTTTGCTCACTACACAAGCAATTTCTAGCAGCGAGCGTGTCTTTGAAGTGCTTGACACTCCCGACCCACTAGTCAACAAACCCGGCACGCCGCCTATGCCGCCTATCAAAGGTCATGTGCGCTTTGAAAATGTCAACTTTGCCTACGATGGTGAAAACAGGTCGGTATTGCATGAAATCAATATTGATGCGCAACCCGGCCAAGTTATTGCACTACTCGGCGCGACGGGTTCTGGCAAAACATCGGTTGTCAACCTGATTCCGCGATTTTATGATGTTACGGGTGGTCGGGTGACAATTGACGATATTGATGTGCGCGATGTCGACTTGCATAGCCTGCGCAGCCAAATTGGAATCGTGTTGCAAAATTCGCTGCTGTTCTCGGCGACTATTCATGACAATATTGCGTATGGAAAACCGGATGCGTCTCGTGAGCAAGTTATCGCTGCCGCAACCGCAGCCAATGCGCACGACTTTATTATGGAATTTCCTGAGGGATATGACACACTCGTTGGTGAGCGTGGTGTCACGCTTTCCGGCGGTCAGCGTCAACGAATTGCAATTGCACGTGCTCTGCTTATCGCGCCACGCATTCTGATACTCGATGACGCAACAAGCAGCGTCGATACACAAACCGAGTATTTGATACAACGCGCGCTCGACAAACTGATGGAAGGACGCACCTCGTTCGTGATTGCGCAACGGCTCAGCACGGTGCTCAATGCAGATCAAATTCTTGTGCTCGACTCAGGCCGGATTGTCGAGCGAGGCACACATCATGAACTACTCGCATTGAACGGTGCATACAAAGTAATCTATGATTTGCAATTGGCGGAACAAGAACGCCTTCGCCGAGAGGCGAGCATCGCTGGTGAACTTAAACATACACAAACAAATGACAGACTTGCCACACAGGAGTTGCAAGCCATCGCAGACCGCCTCGCAAGCGGGGATTGAAAGACTATCAAATCACTCATCAATCGATATAAAAGGTTGACCACATGGCAATCTATGAAGATGAAGAAATTGCCAAAGGTTTTGATTGGCATGTTACAAAACGCCTTGCGGGATATATGCGGCCACACCGCCGCAATCTTATCGTCGCGCTTGTTGGCATGTTTCTTAGCGCTGGTGGGAATATCGCCGGGCCGCCACTCATTGGTTTCGCGATTGAAGAAGGTATTCGTAAAAACGACCCATCAACAATTGGGGTAGGAGTCGGCGCTTATCTCATCATGCAAGGGCTTGGATTATTCGGTTTCCGTATTCAACTGAACAATATGGCAACAGCCGGCCAACGCATCATTCAAGCCATGCGCGACGAACTATTCGTGCATCTGCAATATTTGTCGGTCTCGTTTTATACAAGCTACGAAACCGGACGCATCATCTCCCGCGTCATCAATGATGTGAATGTCCTGCGAGAAGCCATCACATTTGCAGTGGTCGGTAGCTTACGAGAAAGTCTTGTTCTCGGTGGCATTGTGATTTCGATGCTCGTCATCAACGTGCCACTGACACTTGTTGCACTTGGCGCGTTATTGCTACTTGGGGTCATCGCCAACACATGGCGTATTCATGCTCGCAAAGCCTATATTCAAGTGACAGAAGCCAATGCGCGAGTCAACGCAGAATTGTCAGAAGCCTTCAACGCTGTTCGGGTAACACAAGCATTCGACCGACAAGAATATAATTATAATCGCTTCGCAAGTACATTCAATCAACGTGTGAAAGATAGCAATCTTCAAGCGGCACTGGTCGCTGGGTTGTTCTTCCCAAGCATTGAACTGGTGGGTGGTGTGGCAACCGGCGCCTTGATCTCTATCGGCGGCACGCTTGTTTTACGGCAAGATTTGTCTGTTTTTACACTTGTGACGTTTGTGCTCTATATCGATCAATTCTTCTTCCCAATTCGTATGCTGGCGCAACGGTATAATCTCTTCCAAGCCGTGATGGCATCGGGCGAAAAAATTTTTGACTTGATGGACAGAAAATACGACATTGAAGATGCACCGGATGCCATTTCATTGCCTGTTATCGAAGGCCATGTCCGCTTTGAGGGTGTCAACTTTTCCTACAAAGATGGCGAGCCGGTGCTCAAAAATATCAATCTTGATGTTCCCGCAGGATACACAGTCGCTTTCGTTGGACATACCGGAGCGGGCAAAACCACGATGGTTAAGCTCATCATGCGCTTTTACGATGTGAAATCTGGCAAATTGACGATTGATAATTACGATGTCAACAAAGTCACACAAATCAGCTTGCGTAGTCAAATGGGCGTCGTACTGCAAGAAACACATCTGTTCGCAGGTACGGTGATGGACAATATCCGCTACGGCAGACTGAACGCCACAGACGAAGAAGTTATTGATGCCGCCAAAGCGGTCGGCGCACATGACTTTATCATGCGGCTTGAAGATGGTTATCACACCGAGATTCGTGAAGGTGGCACACTGCTATCCGCAGGTCAACGGCAGTTACTCGCATTTGCACGCGCTCTGCTCGCGGACCCGCGTATCCTCATACTTGATGAGGCTACGAGTAACATCGACACACAGACCGAAAAAATTATCCAGGCTGCGCTCAGCAAATTGCTCAAAGGACGGACGAGTTTCGTGATTGCCCATCGCCTGAGCACGATTACCGCTGCCGATATGATAGTTGTGATGGATCATGGCGAAATTATCGAATGCGGCACACATGAAGAATTGCTTAAGCGCAAGGGAGTTTATCACAAACTGTACACAATGACATGACAAACGAGCACGACTCGCCGCCACATATCCCTCACGACCGACATCCCCATAGATCAATCAGATGATTATCGAGCGACGGTTTTCATCATTTGCTACTCATATATCAAAGAGAATCAATCGCAAAGATGCAAAAGATGTGAAGAAATCGGTAGGATATGCGCCATGCAAAAACCGTTTCGATGTCACAGATTGCGGCGCGTCTACATAGCGTGAGATTGCCGACCCAATACAAACAAAATCATAACGAAACGCGATTCAATATGACTCGTATATTGGGGTGAAATCAAATAACTCGATTGTAGAGAGGACACAACATGGGTATTGGCGATGCAATTGTTCTAGTGGGGTGTTTAGCAGGGTTGGTTGCAGCCTTGCCCGCGCTGTTTATCTTCCTCAACCTAATTTTTGGCAAGACGACTCGCGGTGCGGCGCAACGATTGCAACGGGGTACACTTGTGCCATTTTTTGCCGGACTTGTCCCGGCAGTGATACTTGTTGCGATTGCAACGGCGTTGATTTCACTGGGGAGTATTTTTCAGTTGATTGGTTTCATCATGTATCTTTGGTTGTTGACGTGGGGTTTCACAGGACTGGCCGCGATCTCGCGGATGATTGGGGCAAAACTCAGCGGCCTGACTGAACGTGATGAAAATCCTTTGTTGGAACAAGTCGTTGGTGCGGTTGTGCTCACCTTGGCGATAGCATTCCCATTGGTGGGATGGTTTGTCGTCTTGCCACTCGGTCTTATAGTCGGTACCGGTGCGACATTATTGGCGCGTTTTCGTCGGGGAGAACAGCGTGAGGTGGTTCATGCGCCGGTTGAGCAGTTCACCTTTGATGATACGGTAGCACATCAATCATGAATAGATTGACGCGACGCGCTTTTTTAAGTGCGATAACCTTGAGCGCTGCTGGTTGTGCGAGTGCGATCAACAGTTATACACAACCCGACCTCCCATCGGTTGTGTTACCGCCGACCGGCGTCGAACGCGATCCAGTTGCGCATCTACTCAATCGGGCGACGTATGGCCCACGTCCGGGACAGATTGCTCGAGTGCGTGCGATAGGGCGTGATAGCTGGCTAGAACAACAACTCGATTACACATCGATTGATGAGGATACTGTTACTTTACGCTTGCGACGCTTTGACACATTGCGCATGAAGCCGCGCGATTTACTGTCCTTTCGCAGCCGTGCCGACCGACGTTATGTGCGTGACGAACTCGCCGCGATGACACTTGTCCGCGCTGTTTATTCAGAACGTCAATTGTACGAAGTTATGGTCGGGTTTTGGAGCGATCACTTCAATATTTACCACTTCAAAGGTGATACAGCGAATCTAAAAACCGTTGACGACCGTGAAGTGATTCGACCCCACGCCCTTGGAAACTTTGGCGATATGTTGCGGGCGTCTGCACATAGTCCGGCAATGCTGGTTTATCTCGATAACGTTGCCAACGAGAAGAGTCATCCTAACGAAAATTACGCACGTGAGATTATGGAACTGCATACGCTGGGCGTCGATGGCGGATATACGGAGCATGACATCAAGGAAGTTGCTCGCTGCTTCACGGGGTGGTCGATCAATGAACGCGGCGAATTCATATTCATCAGTAATTGGCATGATTTCGATGAAAAGCGTGTGTTGGGGCACATCATTCGTTCGGACGATGGGGTTAGCGACGGCGACCGCGTGCTTGATATACTGCTCGAACATCCCGCAACACCGCGATTTGTCTGTACGAAATTGGTGCGGCGTCTTGTCGCAGATGACCCACCCGAAAGTATCGTTGATGCGGCAGTGCGTGCATGGCGCGGGAACAATGGTGATATTGCGCCTGTGTTGCGGGCGATTTTCACACATCCCGAATTTGAGACTGCGCCGCCAAAACTCAAGCGCCCCTATGAGCTGTTGGTTTCGTTGTTGCGGGTGACAAATGCGAGTTATAACGGCGACAATGGTGCGATTAATCGCCTCGATCAATTGGGGCATCGACCATTTGGCTGGCCGACTCCCGATGGCTTCCCGGATACTGCGTTGGAGTGGACGGGCAATCAACTTGGACGCTGGAATTTGATGATTGACGCCTTCACGGGGAGCTTGCCGGGCATTAATATTGATGTCGAAGCGCTTGCCGATGTCGGGCGGGTTCATATCGATGACGTAGAAGCCTTGAATTATTTTGGCAGGTTATTACTCAAGCGCGATCTTTTGCCAAACGAAGTAATGATATTGCGGGACGTAGCCGAAACGGACACTTTGCAAGCTCGTGAAGTGCTTGGTTTGTTGGCGGCTAGCCCGGCCTTTCAATGGCGATGAATCGGTGATGTGAAAATGAGGAGACGAACAATGGCAGAAAAACCGCTTTTATCACGGCGCGATATGTTGAAAGCAACGGCAGCCGTCAGCACGTATGCGGCGATGCAAACGATTTGGCCGTCGTGGATGCCCCGCTTGGCCTTTGCACAGAATGGTGTTTCGGGTGATGTGCTTGTATGTATCTTTCTGCGTGGCGGTGCCGATGCCCTGAATATGATTGTGCCATTTGGTGATGACGATTATTATCGCGCTCGTGCGACACTCGCATTGGGGCGACCCGATAGCAACGACGATAGCCGTGTGTTAGCTTTGAATGATTTCTTTGGCCTCAATCCCGACATGATTGCTCTATATGATTTGTTCACTGCTGGACATTTGACCGCGATTCATGCTGTTGGTGCGCCGAAAGTTTCTCGTAGTCATTTCGAAGCGATGGACTTGTTGGAGCGCGGCACCGATGGCGAAAGTGGAGCGACAACGGGCTGGCTTGGGCGACATTTGCAAGCCACTTCGACACCCCAAGACTCGCCGCTTCGCGCTATCGGTTGGGACGAGAAATTGCCGACAAGTTTGCGCGGTTATGTTTCAGCAAATGCTTTTCGCTCAATCACAGATTTTCATTTGCATGGTGATGAGACGCAATCTGACCGCATGGCGGCGGCGCTGTCCACGCTTTACAATAACAGCGAAAGCCCTTTAGATGCGGCAGCAGCGGCAACGATTGAGACCCTTGATACAGTTGGTCGCATTGATGTCGATGCTTATATACCTGCAAATGATGCGGTATATTCCGAGACGGACTTCGGACGGGCGCTCAAACAAACTGCCGCACTCATCAAAGCCGATGTGGGTCTCGAAGTGTCGTGTATTGATCTTGGCAACTTCGATACGCATATCACACAAGGCGTCACGGTGCATGAAGGCGTCGGTTTCTTCCCCGGCCTTGTGACCGAATTCGCGACGAATCTTCGCGCTTTTCATGATGATTTGCTCAATGAGATGGATCGTGTTACTGTCGTCGCTATGTCTGAATTCGGACGACGAGTACAGGAAAATGGGGCCGGTGGAACCGATCACGGACATGGTGGCGTCATGTATGTGATGGGATCGCACGTTTCAAATACGCCGGTTATTGGTGAGTGGCCGGGACTCAATCCAAATTTTCTCGCTGATGGCGATCTTGAAATCACGACCGATTACCGCGATGTACTCGGCGAAATTTTGACGATGCGTACCGAGCAGACTGATCTTGGAATTGTTTTTCCTGAGCACACTTATCGTCCGGTCGGTGTCATCGAATCGTAATACGCTCAAAGTGACCTGAATGAATATTCTCGCAGTTGTGAGCGGTGGCGATGCACCGGGCATCAACGCCGCTTTATTTCATCTTTCACGGTTGGTGGAATCCAATGATGATGTTTTGTACGGCGCATCAGGTGGTTTTTTAGGTCTTCTTAACGAGCAAATTGTTGAGCTGTCCCCTACGTTACTGATGCCAACAATCGGTTCAGGCGGTTCGTATTTGCCATCGAGTCGCGAACCTGTTCTCAATGGTGTGAGTCGCCGCGCAAAGATAAAATCTATCCTCGAAAAGTATGCGATTGATGGCATTGTTTTATTTGGCGGCGATGGGACAATGCGTCATGTTTTGCCTATTGTCTCGGTGATGGCTGTGCCGTGTATCGGCATCCCGACGACGATTGACAATGATGTGCCCGGTACGGATGAAACGCTCGGATTTGACTCGGCGTGCAATTATGCCATCAGCGCAATTGACGGTATTCTCGCCACAGCGTATGGACTACCCGGACGCGGCTTCGTTGTTGAGACACTCGGCGGGAGGAGTGGAATTCTTGCGTTGCAAATTGCGCAGGCTGTCGGTGCTCATGCTGTGTTGTTGCCCGAATACGACTTTGATGAACAATGGCTTGTTGATCGTTTACGACAAGCACTTGATAAATTTCAACACGCGCTGCTTGTTTATGGCGAGGGTATCGCTTCAAGTCGTACATTGATTGATACTCTGCATTCAAATCATCATCTACGGTTGCGCGATACTCGTCTCGGCCATGCGCAGCGAGGCAGTCGTCCATCATATCGTGACCGATGGCTTGCGAACGAAATGATGGATTTGGTCTATCAAGCCTTTGCAGATGGCATTCAATATGGTGTCGTTGTTATACACGACGGACGATTGCGTCTTAGTGAAACCGACATTGCACATCTACCGCCGAAAATGCCTGACCGAAATCGATATGAACGCATCAATGATTTACATTCAAGTTGATTGTTTTCAGTCCGTTAAAGTGCGTGGCATCGGGCGAGTGCTGATGTCTTCGAGCAAACCGCCGTGCCCCATCTTGACGAGATCGGCACGAGTTAGGCGTTCGCCTGCGAGTAGGCGAGGGAGGATCCAATCGATGACATTGGTCTTCGGTGATTTGATGCAGCCCGGTGCGCCGATGACCGGTACATCGCCGATATAACCGAGCATGAGCAATGTGCCGGGGTCAACCGGGACGCCGAAATGCGTCACGCTGCCGCCAGCGAGTTGCAATGCAGTCGGCACAACATCTTCATAATCAATAATCGCTGAGATTCCCGCAACGAGAATGAGTTCACGCCCATTATCTGCCATTTGACATAATGTTTCCGCGATGACATCTGAACGATGTTCGACATAGCGCATCTCGTCGAGTGTGCTGCCAAGTTTTGTGAGTCGCATCTTGGTTGGCGGTGCGAATTCGTTGAGCAATTTATCGCGTGTGCTCCTCGTCCCTGAGATAATTAACCCGACTGAGCGTGGCTTTAGTGGACGGACATGAATGACCGGCCCGTGTTCTTTCGTCAATGCTTCAGCATCGACGACACGAGCAGCAGGGATGCCGAAGGGGACAATCTTGACGAGCGCCACAAGTTGTCGGGGTTGCACAAGGGTATGCTCGTGGAGAGTCGCAATTGTGATGCCGGGATCGATGTTATTCAGTTGATCGAGTAGGGGCACATTAATCGACAAAGGGCCTGCGACTTTTGCCGTTAAATTCGCCCGCCCGGCGCCCGGCGCAGTTACTTTCACATTCGTGCCAGCAATTGCACAGCCAACTCGTCGTGCTGCGTCGTTTTCGTGCAAATCCGTTGCTGCGAGGTCAGCGACAACCACTCGGTCAAGATGAAGTTCGCGCAATATGTGAATATCCGCTTGTGTCAGGCGATGACCCTTGTTGAAAATTTTGCGCCCATCATCATCGACGAGTTTATGCGCGAGGATTTTGCCCACCGCTTCCTCGACCGGCACCGGGCCGAACTTCACGATTGTACTCCATTCCGCACGGCGACAATTTGCGCCATAATCGCCAGTGCAATTTCTTCCGGCGTTTGTGCGCCAATGTCGAGACCAATCGGTGTATGAATGCGTTTGAGTAATGCCGGGTCTACGCCCGCTTCGGTCAAACGCTTGATGCGTTTTTCATGCGTTCGTCTGCTGCTCAAGACGCCGACATACGGCGCTTTGCTCGGTAGGGCTGTGCGCAATGCGGGGTCATCAATTTTGGGATCATGCGTCAAGATAGCGACGTAACTGTTGTTGTCGAGGCCGATTTGCTCAAGTGCCTTGTCCGGGTAGCTGTGCAAAATGGTTGACACGTCCGGGAAGCGGCCCTCACTTGCGAAAGCGCGACGTGGGTCAATGAGGACAACCGCGAAGCCAAGAATATGTGCGTAATTTTTGAGCGCCATCGCCACATGCGCCCCGCCGATGATAATCAATTTTGGGCGCGATTGTTGTACATCGATGAGCACATCTAATTCGCTGATTGTCTGCCGATTGGATTGTGCCTGACCGTCAATGGCGCTGAGTAATGTGGATTGATGTTCCTGTGACAAGTTGTCGGTCACATAGAGGATATTTGAATCGCTATTTGTGACGATTTTTTCTCCAGCCAATTCGCCGTCGAGTACACTGATTGTGGTGATGGATTGATCGTTATGTGCTGCGTCACAGACAATCTGCCACCACTTTGTGTTGAGCGGTTCGACGTATACCGAGATTTTACCGCCACACGCTAAGCCAACATCCCATGCCTCATCATCGCTGACGCCAAAACCGAGCAAACGAGGTCTACCATCCTCAAGGCTTTGCAATGCTTCGTCGATAACTGCTGTCTCGACACAACCACCACTGACCGAGCCGACCATCGCCATCTCTTGAGTGACGGCCATCTTCGCACCGACTCGTCGCGGGGCAGACCCCCACGTTTCAACAACCGTTGCCAGTGCAATTTGCTGGTTGTTTTGTAACCACTTTTCTACGGTTTCAAGAATGTCATACATCATTTTGCCTATTTTGCTTGTTGCTCACTTTGCATTGCGAATTACGGATTGCTGCGGTTGTTCGTTGATTGTCAACGAGAAAATATCTGGGCGTGCATAATGACCGACGACATCAAAGTCAAGATGCCCGCGTTCAATCAATGTTAAGTCGAGGTTGGCGTAAAGGATACCCTCTTGATCGTATAGTGGCTCGGCAACATAATTGCCGAACGGGTCAACAATTGCGCTGCCACCGCGACAAATGTTGTCTGGTGTGCCCGCGAGTTCGTCATAACAAGCGAGGTCGGTCGGGTACATCGCTTTGTGGAAATATTGATTGCACGAGAGTACAAAGCAGCGTCCTTCGCAGGCGATATGACGAATCGTCGCTTGCCAACTATCGCGAGCATCAGCCGTGGGTGTGATGTATAACTTGACGCCCTTGCCATACATTGCCATGCGTGCGAGTGGCATATAATTTTCCCAGCAGATAAGCCCCCCCATACAACCATACGGCGTTTCGATGGCGGTCAATGTGCTGCCATCGCCTTCGCCGTAGATTAAACGCTCAACGCCAGTTGGTTTGATTTTGCGATGCTTGCCGAGCAATGCGCCATTTGGCCCGATATACAACGTCGTGTTGTATAGTGTCGCGTGGGGTGGTGTTTCATCTTGTTCGACGACACCGATGACAATATACGCACCCGCAGCGCTGGCGGCGTCGGTCAATGCCTGAATGCTCTCGTCAGGTATG
The DNA here is from genome assembly GCA_003695675.1 of Chloroflexota bacterium. Lineage (GTDB taxonomy): Bacteria > Chloroflexota > Anaerolineae > Aggregatilineales > Phototrophicaceae. The sequence continues at coordinate 60,718 of RFIA01000194.1, read as the reverse complement.
CGCACTGCACTGCGCCAATAGCGTGACCAATCATCGCGTCCTTCAGGCCGACGTTCGCCGACGTAAGAACCAAAGGCAAAGCCACGCGGATAACCCGAAATGAATGTTTCAGGAAAGACGATGAGTTTTGCGCCCGCGCTACCGGCTTCGCCGATGAGGTCAACCGCTTTTTGTGTCGATGCGGCTTTGTCGGCAAAGACGGATGCCGCCTGTACGACTGCAACTTTGAGTTGTTCTTCCATAATTATTTCTCGTTCCGTTAATCCATACCCGTTGTCTGAATCAAGTGGCTATAAGAGGGACGCTCCGGTCGTCGCCAACTAACACGCCACAGTTTCCTGACGAGAGTTTCCAAATTGGCGAGATTGCGTATCGGCAAGAAGTCGTCTACGAATGGCAGCATGGCCTGTGCGCCGCGCGTCAGTGGTTCATATTCGGGCGCTTCGAGCAATGGGTTGAGCCATATCAAGCGGTAACAATTACGCTGTAGCCGTGCCATTTCTTTGCGTAGTTCATCCGGCTCGCCTCTGTCCCAACCATCGGTGATGAGGATGACCACTGCGCCCCGACCGAGCACTCGTCTGCCCCAATGATAATTGAAATCATGCAGCGACGCGCCTGTATTGGTACCACCTCCCCAACTGTTGACACTATTGCCGACTTCGGTCAAGGCTTCGTCAATCGACCGACGTTCGATTTGTCGGGTGATGTGACTCAGATTCGTGCTGAAGACAAAGGCCTCGACTTGATAGATACTGTTCGCGAGTGTGAATGTGAAATGCAGCAGCATCCGAGTGTAGCGTTCCATGCTCCCACTGATGTCCGAGATGACGACGAGCGGACGCGGTTTGATTTTGCGGACGCGAGTCGGAATGTTGATGATTTCGCCGGAATGCTTCATATTCTCTCGCAGGGCGCGGCGCATATCGAGTGTTGCGCCCTTGCCCGGCTTCATACGCCGCACAGTCCGCCGACCGAGTGACCACGGTAAGCGTTCCATGATACGCTGCGCCATCAACATTTCTTCGCGCGTCATCTCGGCGAAGTCTTTGTAACGTAATGCCTCTTGTTGGCTATATGTCGGTACAACAGCGATAAGCTTCGGGTCTGCTGCCGGTTTAGGTTCTGGTGAATGTTCATTTTCAGGTGAGGCGCCGGGTGGTGGCAGAAATTGCGTTTTCTTTTTGTGACGTTTCTCGCCGAGCGATTGTAGGTCGAGCGTTGTCCAACCCTCTGCTGGTTTTTGCCAGAAGTGTTTGAAGGCTTCGTCAAACAATTCGAGGTCGCGTTTGCGCGTGACCATCAATGTGCGCAGCGTGTGATAGACATCCTGTTTCTTACTCACGTCAATGAATTCAAGTGCTCGCGAGACTTCAATCATTCGATTCGGCGTGATGTCCATACCGAGTGCGTGGCACAAACGCCCGAAGAGAATCAAATTATGAAGTAGATGCCCGCCATGATACGGTGCTCCGTCTGGGCCGAGATAACTATTTGTGCGCTCGTGGTTGTGCATGATTTAACGTTCGATGTCTGCCTGAATACGGGCGCGGTCGAGTAAATTCGCGATGGCTTCTGGCGACATGCTTTCGATGTCGTCCTGATATTTGAGGATGACGCCAACGGTGTCCGCGATGATGTCCGGCGAGAGGGTTTGTTGGTCAAGCGCGACGAGTGCGGCTGTCCAATCGAGCGTCTCGGCCACGCCGGGGCGTTTGAACAATTCCATGCGTCGCAACTCTTGAATGAACGCCGTGATTTCGCGGGCCAACATCGGTTCGACATCTGGCGCTTTGGTGCGCACAATATCGAGTTCTTTTTGAAATGTGGGATACTCAATCCAATAATATAGGCAGCGTCGTTTGAGTGCGTCATGGACTTCACGGGTGCGATTCGATGTGACAATGACGATTGGTGGAGTCTTAGCCGTCAGTGTGCCGAGTTCGGGAATCGTCACCTGAAAATCCGAAAGCAGCTCCAGAAGAAAGGCTTCAAATTCTTCATCAGCACGGTCAATCTCATCAATGAGCAAGACGGGGGTCTGCCCATTCGCACTCACTTCGACAGCTTGCAATAAGGGTCGTGCTTGTAAGAATTCAGGCGCAAAGAGATTCGACTCCATCTCTGAGCGGTCAGCGCCACTGGCTTCAAGCAAACGCAGATGCAGCATCTGGTGCGCATAATTCCACTCGTACAATGCCGAGTTGACATCTAAGCCTTCATAACATTGTAGACGAATCAATTGGGTATCGAGACTTTGCGACAACACTTTGGCGATTTCAGTTTTGCCGACACCAGCTTCGCCTTCGAGAAATAATGGTTTGCCCAATCGCAGAGCGAGATAAATTGCTGTTGCAAGACTGCGCTCAGCGACATAATTTTGCCCAGCGAGCAGTTCTTGTATTTGTTCGACGCTTTCAAACATACAGTTGTTGTAACCTTTGACCACAAGACGGGGGCACAGCGTACCCCCGTCGCTAAGATTTATCATGCTATTGTACCGTGTTTGCGTGGCGATTTGAATTATGCCATTGCCGCTTGCACTGCTCGCTTAAGATAGACGCCGGCCATTGCTCGGCGATAATCTTCGGGGGCAAACAGATCGCCCATCACATCTCCAGCTATATCATTGACGAGGGCTTCTGCCGCCGCATCCACGGCCGCAACCTGAAGCGATGACCCTGTGAGACGCTCCTCTGCGCTCGGTGAACGTGTTGCTTTCGGCGTTGCACCACCGACAGCCACTCGCGCGCTGACGCATTCATTGCCGTTCATCTCAAGCACGACGCATACACCGACGATTGCATATCGTGATGCTGGATGCGCAAGTTTCACATAAGCGTTTTTCTTGCCCTGCAAACTCGGAATCTCGATGCGGGTGATAAGTTCACCCGGTTGCAGGTCGGTTGTGAACAAGTCGATGAAGAAATTATCTGCGCTGACTGAGCGTGTACCATTCGGCCCTTGTAGATGAAGTGTGCCACCTGCTGCAAGCACAACAGTTGGTGGGTCGGAAGCCGGGTCTGCATGGGCGAGATTGCCGCCGAGTGTGCCCCAATTGCGCACCTGTGGGTCGCCGACGAGACCAGTCGCAGTTGCAAGCGCTGCGCAATGTGTGCGTACATCGGACGATGCGGCGATTTGTGCATGGGTTGACAACGCGCCGATAGAGAGTGTGCCGTTGTTGGTGCTGATGCCTTTGAGTTCGTCGAGGCGTCCAATGTCAACCAATTGTTCCGGTGTACTCAAGCGTTGATTCATCGCCGGAATCAGACTGTGACCACCGGCAAGGGCTTTGGCTTCGTCATTGTTTGCCAATAATTGGATGGCTTCAGAAAGCGACGTCGGTCGCTGATAATCAAAATTTGCGGGTCGCATCGACATAATTAGTCGCCTCCTCGATTGCTGCTGGATTCTTGAATGGCTTGCCACACGCGCGACGGCGTCAACGGCATATCGATTTGCTCAACACCAAAGGGTTGCAGCGCATCGATGACGGCGTTGTAAACCGTTGGCGTGCTCGCAATCGTACCGGTTTCACCCACGCCTTTGATCCCTGCCGGGTGGTGTGGTGATGGTGTGACAGTGTGGTCAAGTTCAAAGTTCGGGAAATCGTCGGCACGCGGCAGTGTATAGTCCATCATCGTGCCGGTGAGTAGTTGCCCATTGTCATCATAGACCGCGCCTTCAAACAAAGCCTGCCCGATACCTTGTACGATGCCGCCATGGACTTGCCCGGCAACGATGACCGGATTAATTTGTGGGCCACAATCATCGACGGCGATGTAACGCTTGAGTTTGACGATGCCGGTTTCCGGGTCAACTTCGACGACGGCGATATGTGCGCCGAACGGATAGACAAAATTTGGCGGATCGTAAAATTGCGATTCTTCCATGCCGGGGTCCATGCCTTCGGGCAAGTCCCAAGCGACGGTTGCCATCAATGTGATTTCTTGAATGGTCTTCGCGTTGTCCGGTGAACCCTTGACGAAGAATTTGCCATCTTCATAATCGATGTCTTCGACAGCCGCCTCAAGCAAATGTGCAGCCATCGCCCGTGCTTTTTCTTTGAGCTTCCGCGCCGCGAGGACAAGTGCCGCCCCTGCGACCGGAGTCGTGCGGCTGCCATACGTCCCCCAACCCATCGGTGTTTGGTTTGTGTCACCATGGACGATTTCGATGTCTTCGACTGGGAAGCCGAGTTCATCAGAGATGAGTTGGGCGAAGGTCGTTTCCTCGCCCTGACCATGTGGCGAGGCACCAATCATCGCCTGCACTTTACCAGCAGGGGAGACACGAATAATCGCACTTTCCCACAAGCCACCTTGAAAACCAACTGCACCGGCGACTTGACTCGGCCCCAAGCCGCAGATTTCGCTATAAGTGCTAACGCCGATGCCAATATAGCGACCTTTGGTTCGCGCTTCTGCCTGTTCGCGGCGCAGCGCATCGTAATCGACGATTTCAAGCGCTTTGTTCAGTGCAGCTTCATAATTGCCACTATCATAGGTCAAGCCAATAGCGACATCATGCCCATTCTCAAATGGTGGGATCAAATTCTTGCGACGTAATTCGACCGGATCCATATTGAGGGCTTTCGCCATTTTGTCCATCAAACGTTCAATGAGGAATGTTGCTTCTGGTCGGCCAGCACCGCGATAGGCATCGACCGGTGTGGTATTCGTCATGACGCCGATAGTTTCGCAGCGAATATTTGGGAACGTGTAAGCGCCACTATACATCAGGCCATGTAGAATCGTCGGCACACCGGGTCCGGCTGTCGAAAGATAACCGCCAAGACCCGCATACACAGTGCCACGAATGCCGGTCACAGTGCCGTCATTTTTCGCTGCGAGTTCCACGTACTCAATGTGGTCACGGCCATGAATCGTAACTTGATAATTCTCGCTGCGGGTTTCCGTCCACTTAACTGGACGATTGAGCTGCATCGCCACCCACGCCGTCAATGCTTCGTCAGCATAAACCGGAATCTTACTGCCGAATCCGCCACCGACTTCTGGCGCAATCACACGCAGTTTATGCTCGGGGACACCGGTGACGCCGCTGAGAACAAAGCGATGAATATGCGGGTTTTGTGTGGTGTACCACACCGTGAGTTCTTCAGCCGCATCGTTCCATTGGGCGAACGCGGAGCGCGGTTCCATCGCTGTGGGTATCAGCCGTTGTTGGACGATGCGCTCTTTGACGACCACATCAGCTTCGGCGAAGGCTTGCTCAACCCCTTCATCACCACTGCTTGCTACCCAACGAAACGCAATGTTATTCGGCACGTCGTCATGCAATTGTGGCGCACCAGCGCGAGTTGCGGCTTCGGGGTTGACGACCGCAGGTAAAACTTCGTATTCGACCCGTACCGCGTCTGCCGCGTCTTCAGCTTGATAGCGTGTTTCAGCGACGACGAGCGCGACCGCATCGCCGACATAGCGAACTTTTTCAACCGCAACTGCTGGGTGCTCTGGTGTGATTAAATCAGAATCGGGAATGAGCCATGCACATGGCAACGGATTCAGCGTGACTTGTTCGCCGGTGTAAACTGCGATGACGCCATCCATCGCTTCTGCTGCCGAAGTATCGATGTTGACGATACGGGCATGTGCGTGTGGGCTGCGTACCATTGCAAGGTGTACCATGCCGGGTAATACCATATCATCGGTATATTTGGCTTGACCGGTGATGAGGCGCGGGTCTTCGCGCCGTCGAATGCCGGAGCCAAAAATGCGAGTCCCCATCATCAACCTCCCATCTTTTCAGAAGCAGCTTTGATGGATTTCACAATGTTTTGATAACCAGTACAGCGACAAAAATTGCCTTCAAGCGCATGACGAATTTCTTCTTCTGTTGGATGTGGGTTGTCTTTGAGAAATGCTGTCGATGCCATAATCATGCCCGGTGTGCAATACCCACACTGTAAGCCATGATTGTCCCAAAAGGCTTCCTGCATCGGGTGTAGATTGTCGCCATCTGCTAGGCCTTCAATCGTCGTAATCTCGCGGCCATCTGCTTGCACCGCGAGACAGGTACATGACTTCAGCGACCGGCCATCCATGTGAATTGTACATGCACCACATTGACTCGTGTCACAACCGATATTTGTGCCGGTTAGACCGAGTTCTTCGCGGATGAAATGAACGAGCAACATGCGTGGTTCAATGTCGCGTTCATAAACTGTGCCATTGATTGTAATCGAAACATTCATAAATCAGCGACTCCTTTTGTTTGATAAATAATTTTGGTCGGGCGAAATGCCCGTAGATATTTGTTGCTCCTTTCTGTCGGATATTATGATTTTGGAAGTTGTTTCTCTAAACCTTGAAAAAATTGCTTGCTCATCATGTTGGCCGCGGCCCCGATAAGACGTTGTCCGATACTCGCCAATTTGCCGGAGATTTGGACATCGGCTTCCCAATTCAAGATGGTTTGCTGGTTGTCAGCATCGTAAGAAAGTGAAATCAATGTTGTGCCATCAATGATACTATTTTGGCCGCTGCCGCTAACCGTTAGTCGATATTGATTGGGGGGATTTTGTTCAGATAATTTGACGATGCCCGAATACTTCCCACGTACAGTTGCAATGCCGAGTTTGGCATCGGCACGCCATGTATCGGGTTCGCCCTCTACGGGTATTAGTTCGTCAACACCGGGTAATGCCTTCGCAATGGCATCGGGATTCATCAGCACATCCCAAACCGCTTGCTGTTCATGATTAAATTTGTACGAGCCTGTTAGTTGCATTGAAGCGATTCCTTTAACGTAATGTTTCATCTTACTTTACCAATTTCATGGTATTCGTGCAAAGCCCACTCGTATGAAATGGCAATCTCATCGTCACATCTTGCTTTTAAGATTGTATAACCTGCCCGATAATGTTCGATTGGTTTACCGAAAATGTGTTATAGTCAGGACATTAAGATATTAGCTTTGGAATATTGGGAGAGATTGTTATGGTTGCAACACCGCGACTCGTCGCCGACCGACAAGTGCGCACAACCTGCCCGTATTGTGGGGTCGGTTGTCAGATGGACTTGCAGATTAAGGATGGCACGATTTATCGTGTCTCCGCGCCATTTGACGTTGCGCCGAATTATGGCAATTTGTGTGTTAAAGGACGTTTTGGATTAGACTTCACGACACACCCGCGTCGTTTGAAGACTCCTCTGATTCGTAATGGCGATGGGCCGGGTGATTTTCGCGAAGCATCGTGGGACGAAGCGTTGTCGCTTGTTACTGAGAAACTCTCACAAATTGTGCGTGAAAGTGGTGGCGATAGCATCGCGACGTATGCTTGCGCAAAGGCGACAAATGAAGACAATTATGTCTTTCAAAAGTGGGTTCGTGCAGTGATGAAAACCAACAATGTTGACCATTGTGCCCGCTTATGTCATGCCGGGAGTGTGACCGGTTTACAACTTGCAATCGGCTCAAGCGCAATGAGCAACAGCATCGCCGAGATGGAAAATCTCGACACATTCATCGTCACCGGCAGCAACACGACAGAGACGCATCCGGTCATCAGTTTGTTTTTGAAGAAGGCTGTGCGGCAAAATGGCGCTAAACTCATCGTGATTGACCCCCGTCAAATTGAGTTGACCGACTTCGCGACGTTGTGGTTGCGGCAAAAACCGGGTACGGATGTCGCTGTCTATCAAGCGATGGCGCACGTCATCGTGACCGAGAAACTTTACAATCAAGACTTCATCCGCGAACGTACAGAAGATTTTGAAGATTACGTCGAATCGCTCGAATCATTCACGCCGGAATGGGCAGAAGAGGTGAGTGGTGTGCCTGCTGACGATATTCGTGCGGCAGCTCGCATGTATGCGAATGCAGAACGCGCCGCATTTTATTGGGGCATGGGTATCAGTCAGAGCACGCATGGTACGGACAACGCGCTATCGCTGACGAATCTCGCGTTGATGACCGGACATGTCGGTAAACCGGGCACGGGTCTCAATCCGTTGCGCGGTCAGAATAATGTGCAAGGATGTTCAGACAGTGGCGGTCTGCCGAATGTGTATACAGCTTATCAACGGGTGGACAACGCCGCCGTCAAAGCGAAATTTGAAGCGAAGTGGCATACAACGCTCTCGCCCGACCCCGGCTTGACGGTGACGGAAATGGTTGATGGCGCGTTAACCGGGCAAATTCGGGCGATGGTCATCATGGGAGAGAATCCGTTGATGAGCGAACCGAATCTGGCCCACGCGAAACATGCGCTTGAAGCGCTTGACTTCATCGTATGCCTCGATATTTTCATGAATGAAACTGGTGAACTCGCCGATGTGATTTTACCGACCGCGAGTTTTGCCGAGAAAGACGGCACATTCACAAACAGCGACCGTCGTGTGCAACGGGTGCGGCAGGCATTACCGGCGGTTGGTGAGGCGCGACCGGATTGGCAAGTGGTGTGTGACCTCGCCAAACGCATGGAAGCTGCACTTGGTGTCGAAGAAAGTGCTGGGTTTGATTACAACCATCCTGAGGATATTTGGGAAGAGATGCGCGAAGTGACGCCGGACTTTTTCGGCATCACTTATGAGCGTCTTGAGCGTGAGGGCGGTGTGCATTGGCCGTGTCCATCCCTTGACCATCCGGGCACGCCGTATCTGTTTGAAGAGGATTTTCCACGAGGGAAAGGTAAATTCTGGTCGCTGGAATATGGCACTGAAAGCGAATTGCCGGATGACGAGTATCCGTATAATCTGACGACGGGACGTGTGTTGTTTCATTGGCATGGCGGTACGATGACCCGCCGCTCAAAACTTGAGGAAGCCTTCCCCGAACCAATTGTCGAAATGCACCCGGACGATGCACATGCACTCGGTTTGGTTTCCGGCGATTGGGTCGAGATTGAATCGCGGCGTGGTAGCGTCGTTTGTCGTGCGATGGTGACAGGGCGGTCGCCCGTGGGGACGGTTTTCCTGCCGTTCCATTTTGTCGAAGCGGCGGCTAATGTATTGACACTCGACAAGGTTGACCCACGCGCCAAAATCCCGGATTACAAGAATGCCGCGGTCAAAATGCGTAAAACCGAAGCTCCGCAACGTGATGGTCGAGATGAATCCCTTGATAAACGCGGCGCAATCAAAGAACCGACAAAATATGTGCATTAATGTGAGGCGTTAAACGTGGCTGAATTTTCAGTGGCTATCATGGCCGGTGGCAAGAGTTCGCGTATGGGCACGGACAAGTCATTCGTGCCGTTGCTTGGCAAACCGATGATTGAACATATCATTGAGCGAGTTGCGGACATCGGCCAATATGAGACGTTGCTCATCACGAATTGTCTTGATGATTACGCACATCTCGGCCTGTCGATGTATAGCGATGTCTTGCCGGAACGTGGTTCGCTGGGCGGAATCTATACCGCGGTTTATTGCAGCGACACCGAATATACACTCACAATTGCCTGCGATATGCCGTTTGTGTCGCCGGATTTGTTACGTTATATGACGACGCTGATTGATACGGATAATGAACCGTATGATGTTATTGTGCCACGTGTTGACGGTTATCCGCAAGGATTGCACGCGATATACAGCAAGCGTTGTCTAAAGCCGATTCGTGACTGTCTTGATGCGAACAAACTCAAGGTTATCGGTTTTTATGACGCTGTGCGTGTGCGTTATATCGATGAAAATGAATACACACGCTTCGATGCCAAGCGTTTGTCTTTTTACAACGTCAACACACCGCAAGAACTCGAAGAGGCGCGACATTTATTTGAATGAAGGCTTGGATATTCTTGATGCAGACAATGATTACTTTAGACGAAATTCTCAATGATTACATTGGTCGCAAACGCGATGCGCTGTTGCCCGTATTGTGGGATGTGCAGACAGCATTTGGTCATATTGATGCTGAAGCGGTGCATCAAATTTCGCATACCTTGCGTGTGCCCGAAGCCGACATTTACGGTGTGATTAGTTTCTACACCTTGTTTCATGATGAACCGACAGGGGAGACAATCATCCGTGTTTGTACGGATCCTTCGTGTGGTCTAGCAGGCGCTGACGACATGCTCAACGGCTTATGTTCGCGACTTGGTATTCATCATGGTGAGACAACTGTCGATGGTCAATTCACCATTGAACACTCGGCCTGTCTTGGCTTGTGCGAACACGCACCGGCTGCGCTCATCAGTTGGCGTGGGATAGGGGAGCAGTCGATTGCGCCTGTATCTGATACTGATGTATTGCTCAATGGCACAGACAATGCGCAATATGAGAGTATAATCGGTGGTGACGCGCCCGTATTACTCGCGGGTGTTGATACATACGCGGCGCAACGATTAAAAAATTACGGCGATTATGTCGCATTACGTAAAGCCATCAACGACTCGTCGCCTGAAAATGTCATTGCCGAAGTTGAAGAGTCCGGTCTCATTGGACGAGGTGGCGCGGCTTTCCCGACTGGCATGAAGTGGCGCTTCACCCGACAGGCGACGGGGCAGCCGCATTATGTCGTCTGTAATGCCGATGAGAGCGAACCGGGCACGTTCAAAGATCGCGTCTTGATGGAGGCACGTCCGCATTTATTGCTCGAAGGTATCGCACTGTGCGGTTACGCAATTGGTGCGGAGACCGGTTATCTCTTCATTCGTGGTGAATACCCTGAAGCGATGCAACGGATGCAAGCGGCCATTGACGAAGCGCTTGAGGTTGGTTTGCTCGGCGATAACATTATGGGTAGTGATTTCTCATTTCATATCGAGATTCGACGTGGAGCAGGCGCCTATATCTGTGGCGAGGAGACGGCGCTATTCGAGGCGATTGAAGGCAAACGCGGTTTCCCCCGCATCAAACCGCCGTATCCGACAACACATGGTCTGTTCGGCAAACCGACGACGATTAACAATGTCGAGACGCTGTGCGCTGTGCCGGGTATTATCACAAATGGTGCGGCATGGTTCAAAGCATTCGGCACGGAGAAAAGTACCGGGCCGAAGCTCGTCTCGGTGAGTGGGCACGTCAATCGTCCGGGTGTGTACGAGATTTCGCCGGGCATTACGCTGCGCGAATTGCTCAATGATTATTGCGAAGGTGTGACAGGCGAATTGCAAGCGGTTTTGATGGGCGGCGCGGCGGGGACATTCCTCACACCTGACGAGATTGATGTGCGCTTGACATTCGAGGATTTGCGCAAAGCCGGGAGTACATTCGGCTCCGGGGCGATTGTGGTCTTCAATACGGAAACCGATTTGCGCGATGTGCTCGTGCGACTCGGTCGCTTCTTCCGTCATGAAAGTTGCGGCAAATGCTTCCCGTGTCAACTCGGCACACAACGACAAGTCGAGATTCTCGAACGACTCGATGCGCCATTGCCCGACGACCGTTCCCGCCTCGAAGACATCGGTTGGACGATGACCGAATCGTCGTTGTGCGGTCTCGGTCAGACGGCGGCGTCTGCCGTGTTGAGCGCAATTGAAAAATGGCCCGAATTATTTGAAAAAGGTTAGTCAATGCCTGAAGCTGATGACAATATGATTACATTCACACTCGATGGCGAAGAAATCACTGTACCGGAAGGGACGACTCTGCTGGAAGCAGCGCGGATGATTGGTAAAGAGATTCCGGTGATTTGCTATCATGACGCGACAACAGCGAATGGTCTCTGCCGCGTGTGTGTCGTCGATGTCAATGGCGGGCGTTTATTGCAACCGGCGTGCATCGCCGAATGCCAACATGACAGCATCGTCGAGACACGCAATGAACGAGTCGAACGCAATCGCCGCACGATTCTCGAAATGTTGAACTCGGCTGTTGACCTCAGTCAGGGCGAAGCGATTCAAGAGATGATGATGGATTACGGTGTCGATGAGTCACGCTTCCCTGATGCCAAACGGCGTGAACATGATATTCACGATGACAATCCGTTTTATGTCCGCGATTACAATCAGTGTGTTTTGTGTTGGCGTTGTGTGCAGGTTTGTGCAGAAGATGCACAATATACCTTCGCGTTGACACTGGGCGAACGCGGCTATGATACGCATGTGGCGACGGCTTTTGACATCGGCATGATGGACTCGCCGTGCGTTTTTTGTGGGCAGTGCATCGGTGTGTGCCCGACAGGTGCGCTCAAACCGAAGACAGAGTGGGGACTCGAACAGGGCATGTCTCCCGACGAAATTCGACAAATGACTCGCATACCGCGTCGCCGGAAAGAAAATACAGAATAAACAATGCAAGACGAAACTCATCGCGAAGCAGGCTTCGTGCCCTATACATATTGGTCTGTCGAAGGGGGCAACGCTGATTTGATCGATGGCGGTATGATAGAAGAGTCACTGGTCAGTATTTACGTCAACGGGCAAGAACTCGCGACGATTATGTGCAGTCCACTAGAGCAAGAAGCGCTCGCACTCGGCTTTCTCTACAACGAACATGTCGTCGACTCAATCGATGAAGTTGGTGTCGTGAAGGCGAATGTTGCTCGTAGCGTTGTCGATGTGCTGCTCAAACGGGCCGATTTCGCCCCACCACGTCGTATGATTCTCACATCGGGATGTGGAGGTGGCGTCACATTTCAATATCTTGCCGATACGCATCCTGCATTGGAGACTGACTTCGCTACAACACCCGATATTATCTTCAAACGGATGCGCGATATGCAGGGCGCCGCTGTGTTGTACAACAAAGTGCGCGGGGTACACACCGCAATACTCGCCGATGTGCATCAAATGCTCGTCAGTGCAGAAGATGTTGGACGGCACAATGCGATTGACAAAGTGACCGGCAAGGCGCTGCAACAGGGCATTGCTACCCACGATTGCATTTTGATGAGTAGTGGCCGCATCAGCTCAGAGATGTTGCAAAAGGCGCGACGTATGGGTGTGCCGCTTGTGGCGAGTCGTACCGCGCCGACGAGTGTCGCTGTGCAACTCGCACAAGCATGGAATATTTGCATCGTGGGATATGTACGGCGTGGCAGTTTGCGTGTATATACCCATCCGCAAAGATTGGGTTTGCCTGTCGTTGAGCGGATCGAACAAGTGATTGATATTTGAGGGGGATGTTGTGGCGAAAAAATATCAAGTCAACATGCAAGTGCGCATCATCAATCGCATCATGAAAATTTTGATTCGATTGGGGTTGATGCCTGCCGGCATGTATTTGCTGACAACTCGCGGGCGCAAGAGCAGCAAATTGTACACGACGCCGGTTAATCTTATCATTGATGATGACAGGCGTTGGTTGGTTTCGCCGTATGGCGAAGTCGGCTGGGTACATAATGCCCGCGCCGCCGGTCAAGTTACATTGTCACGAGGCGGCAAGACAGAGGTCGTCGGTGTCGAAGAACTTGAGCCGGAAGAAGCCGCGCCGATTTCCAAGGCCTATTTAGAACAAAACAGTTTCCCGCGTCAATTCGTCGAGATCCCTTATGATGCACCACTTGAGGAATTTGTCAAAATTGTGCCTAATCATCCTGTATTTCGGTTTGTGCCGCAGTAATCGAAACAAATGACTGCTACACCTGAGTTCTTCAATGTGCAGCCGATTGATGCTGCATTAGAACTGCTAGATGCACATTGGACGCCACGCATTAAAACCGAATCGCTTGACCCGCGCCGGGCATTGGGGCGGGTTTTGTTTGCTACCGTGCAATCACCGATAAATTTACCGCAATTTCGTCGTAGCACAGTTGATGGATATGCGGTTCGCTCACAAGATACTTTTGGCGCATCGCAGTCATTGCCCATCTATCTTACGTTGACCGGTCGTGTGCCGATGGGGTATGCAGCAGATATTGACATTCAACAAGGCGAAGCGGTTGAGATTCATACTGGTGGAATGCTACCCGATAGTGCCGATGCCGTCGTGATGATCGAACGGACACATTTACTTGATAACAGCGAACTTGAAGTTTTGGCGCCGGTTGCTTCGGGCGAGAATGTCATACAAATCGGCGAAGATGTCGAACAAGGCAATATAGTTTTAGCTGCCGGTCGTAAACTTCGTCCGCAAGATATTGGAGGCTTACTCGCGGTTGGCGTGACTGAAATTGATGTTGCTGTGCCCCCGCGTATCGGCATTTTGAGTTGTGGTGATGAACTCGTCCCACCTGAGGGTAATGTTGTACCCGGCCAAATTCGTGACATCAATGCGCACACATTGGCCACGCTAGTTGAACATGTTGGGGGCCAACCTGTATTGCTTGGCATTGCACGCGATACATTTGATGAGTATCGAGCGAAGGCATGGGCTGGATTTGCTGATGTTGACGTGCTCGTGATGACGGCGGGAAGTTCGGTCTCAACTCGTGATTACACTCGCGATGTCATCAACAGTCTGGGTCAACCGGGTGTGCTGCAACATGGTCTCGCCGTTAAGCCGGGCAAGCCGACTATCATTGGTGTGTGCGAAAATAAGCCGGTGATTGGCTTGCCGGGCAATCCTGTCTCTGCGTTGCTCGTCGCGCATCAGATTGTCGTGCCGATTGTCAAACGCTTGCTCGGCGAGATGCCGCGTCCCACGAGCCGAATTCAAGCGCGGCTGACGCACAACATGTCTTCAGCGACTGGGCGAGATGACACGATACCCGTGCGATTGAGTCAACAGGATGGTGAATGGTTGGCTGAACCGATATTCGGCAAATCGAATTTGATTTTTACATTGATTCAAGCCGATGGCTTTGTGCAGGTTCCCCTCAATATTAACGGTCTCAGAGCGGACACAATTGTTGATGTGATGTTGTTCTCATGACAGATGACCGCAATATTTACCTCGCAGATATTCCGCTTGATGAAGCACGTAAGCGGCTTGAAATGGCGTTGCGTGCTATCGGGCGATGGGATGCCCTTCCCGGCGAGGATGTGCCGCTCACCGAAGCGCTGGGTCGTGTGACGGCGAGTGCGGTATGGGCGAAGATTTCATCGCCACATTATCACGCCGCCGCTATGGATGGCTATGCAGTTCGCGCCGAAGACACGCGCGGCGCGACGGATACACGTCCGATAGCACTTAAACTTGGCGAACAAGCGTATCCAGTCAATACCGGCGATGTCATGCCGTCCGGTACAAATGCCGTCATCATGATCGAAGATACGCAGCAATTATCGCCGGACACGATTGAAATCCGAGCGTCGGTTGTGCCGCGACAACATGTTCGTCTCGCCGGTGAGGATATGGTTGCGACGGAACTTGTATTGCCGATTAATCATCGCATTCGTCCTGTAGATTTGGGCGCATTGGCGGGGAGTGGCTATGATGCTGTCAGTGTTCGTCGCCAACCGCGCATCATTATTATCCCGACAGGCAGCGAACTCATCCCCGCGTCGCAGATTCCTGCGCCGGGACAAATCATTGAATACAATAGTCTCATGCTATCCGCACAGATTCGGGAGTCTGGTGGTATTCCTTTTGTGCATGATATTGTCCCCGATGACCCCGACAAGTTGCGCATGGCCCTCAAAGGTGCGATACAAAACATACCTGATTTGATCTTGATGCTCTCCGGCTCATCGGCAGGAAGCAAAGACTTCACTGCGTCGCTGATTCGCGAACAGGGCGAATTGTTGGTGCATGGCGTTGCTGTTCGACCGGGTCATCCGGTGATTATTGGCATGATTGAAGATATTCTCATCATCGGCGTACCCGGCTATCCCGTCAGCGCAGCGTTGACTGGCGAACTGATTGTGCAGCCGTTACTCGCGCAATGGGCAGGTGTTTCGCCTGACATCGCAATGCGTCCGCATGTTGAAGCTGTGATGACACAAAAGCTCGTTTCGCCAATTGGCGATGACGATTTCGTGCGAGTGACTCTCGCGCGAGTCGGCGACCGATTGCTCGCGGCGCCATTGAGTCGTGGGGCGGGGGTGATTACTTCGCTCGTCCGTGCTGATGGTCTTGCGCATGTCCCCCGCTTCAGTGAAGGTGTTGCTATGGGGCACTCGGTTGGTGTGCGATTATATCGCCCGATGGATGTGATTGAACGCACTGTGATGGCGCTAGGTAGCCACGACCCGATGCTTGACTTGCTTGCGCAATTTCTCGCAACACACTATCCCGGTTATCGACTGACATCGGCGAATGTCGGTTCACTCGGCGGCTTGATTGCTCTGCGGCGTAAGCACGCCCATCTTGCCGGAACGCATTTGCTCGACCCCACGACCGGCGATTACAACATCAGCTATGTTCAAAAACATTTGCGCGATGAGCCGGTGCAACTCGTCACATTTGCTCACCGTGAACAGGGGTTAATTGTTGCGCCCGGCAATCCGTTACGCATCGAATCGCTTGAGGATTTGAATCGTGTGCGATATGTCAATCGGCAGCGTGGCGCGGGGACCCGTGTGCTGCTTGATTATGAACTTGAGCAACGCAGTATCTCGTCGGATTTGATTGTGGGGTATGAGCACGAAGAATATACACATCTTGCAGTCGCGTCAGCCATTGCCTCTGGCATTGCAGATTGTGGGATGGGCGTGCGCAATGCAGCCATTGCGATGGGGTTAGATTTTGTCCCGGTCGGGTGGGAGCGTTACGATTTGGTCATTCCGCAGACTCATGCCGACAATCCGGGTATACAACATCTCCTCGAAATCCTGACTAGTGATGATTTCCAGAAGACGCTCAGTGAACAACCGGGTTACCATACGAAAGAAACGGGTCGAATTCAGTATTCTTCGTATGATTGATGTTGCTACCTGTCCTTAAAGTGTGGGATGACTTTTTCACCGAGCAACACAATTCCATGTTCAGACTTGATTCCGTGTGGCGTACCGAACTCGATACGGCTTGCACCGGCATCAAATAATCTTTCAGCATGTTCAATCAGATCGTATGGCGTGCCTGCAAATGCGAAGCGTTGTAGCAAGTCATCTGAAATCAAACGACCCGCCACATCATATTCGCCTTGGTCAGCAAGTGATTCTAATCGTGTTATCAATTCCGGCTCGACCTCAACCGTCGAATCGAATTTAACAACTAATGGTAAATACATCGCCACCTCACGTCGAACGAGTTGCCGCGCTTGTTCACGATCTTCGTCAACCACTGTGACGGCACCAACGACGATACCAACAGTCCCGTCATTGCGACCGGCTTTGTGTTCACCCTCCGCGATATAACCACGTATCACCGGAATAATATCAGGATTTGCCGTCCCGCCAATTTTCACTTCATCGGCGAGTTCACCGGCAAGCGCTGCTAATTTCTTGCCCCACGTTCCAATAAGAATCGGAATCGGGTCTTTGGGCAATGGATATTGTGCGCGGACGTATTCGCCGATGTGATAGACACTGCCGTGATAACCGCCCGTGTTGCCCGACAGGATGTGCCGCACAATGTCAATCGTTTCGCGAATAGCTTGTATCGGTTGCGCAGGCGGCATGATGCCGTGCGTTTCCAGCCATCCGCCGCGCACAAGGCCGAGATAAATACCCGCATTAGCAAGTTGTGCGAGCAAGGCGGTCTCGGCGGCGATGTCAATCGGTGAGATACGCGCCGGTGACACACCCGCGACACCAATCCGCGCCCGTTTGATATGCGGCGCCATCAGCGTCAACGCGCTAAAACCAGGATGAAATGGCAAATCAGAATAGACTGACACTGCATCGAAGTCGTAGCGATCAACGAGCTGCGCGAGCGCAACATACTGCGCCGGGGATTTATCGGTTTGGAAGCCGATGCTGATTTCGCGCTTTGTCATGTCAGTTCATCGCTGTCCATTGTGCGCTTGCCGATGCGCTCAATCCGCATGATGACGCGCTCATCCGGGTCGGGACAAGCGATGAGGGAGTCGCGCTCAAGCCAATCATTTTCTGCGAGTTCACGTTGTTTAGCTGGGATGAGTGGCAGCACGGCACTGATGGCATAAATGCAAAAATGTTTATCCGCCGGGATGCGCAGGCGATTGCTTTCGGTGACTTCAAAATAATCCCCGACTTCCAGTCCACATACTGATCGACCTTCGATCTTCTCAATAGTGATGCGTAAATCGTAGAGTTCAAAATTGCGGCTCATACGTCACCTCGTTGGCGAAAATGTGGGATAACTTCACGGCCTATCAGCGAGACAGCTTCCATTAAATCGGGGCCAAGCGGTGGGCCAAAGCTCAGATGATTGACCCCCATATCCACGAGATGTTCCATACGCTCAATCAAGTCATACGTCGTGCCCGCGATGCCGATTTTGAGCATCGGTTCGGTCACAAGAGATTTCGCTTTTTCCATATCATTCTCGACCATGACGACATGCTCCATTTCGTCGAAGTCCGAACGTTCAAGCCCAAGATTTTCGAGGATGAGGTCACCCATCGCGTGGCCGTAATAGGCAATCTTCTCTTTAAGGACATCCAAGGCAGCTTCGCGGTCATCCGAAATCGAACACCAGATACAAGCTGCGACATCAATGTCGTCGATGTTGCGCCCGGCTTCGGTTGCGCCTTGGCGGATGTATGACATCACCGTTGTGTAATGCTCCGGCGGGAACAAAAGTGGAAGACCGCCGTCGGCAATACGACCAATTGACCGCAGCATATTCGGCCCCATCGCGCCGAGATAAATCGGCACACGGCGTTCCGGTTTGAAGCGCAAATAAGACTCGTCCGCCCATTTGAGGAAATGACCATCATGTGGGGCATGTTCGCCATTATGCAAACGATTGAGGACATCAATTGTTTCGACGACGGCGGTCAGTGGTTTCTCCTGCCGAATGTTTATCCATTTCAGGAAATCACCACCACCGGCGGACAAGCCGAGATTGAAGCGTCTGCCTGAAAGCTCGTCAAGTGTCGCCGCCATCATCGCGATTTCTGAGGGGTTGATGGTATACGGATTGAGGATGCACGTTCCGATTTCGATGCGTTCGGTTTCACAAGCGATTGCTGACAAGATAATTGGCGAACTACGCAGAAAGAGATCATTGCTCACCCAAAATTGCTCGAAACCGGCCTCTTCGGCGACTTTTGCCAGCGCGACATAATCCGAAACCGCGTGATCATTATTGAGGCGAATGCTGAACTTCACTCATCTTCTCCGATGAATGCCTCAACCTCAATTTCGACGAGTTGCTCCGGGCTGACCAATCCACTGACTTGCACGAGTGTGCTCGCCGGGCGAATCTCGCCGAAGAATTTTGCATGGGCGCGTGCGACCTCTTCCCAACGTGAAATATCGGTGACGAAGATGCGTGTGCGGACAACATCTTCAAGCGTGGCGCCCGCTTCTTCTAACGCCCGTTGAATTTTTTCGAGGATGTAAATGGTTTGCTGATGCGGGTCATCAATGCCGATGACGTTGCCTTGTTCGTCACTCGCCGTTGTGCCAGAGACATGCACTGTTTGCCCGATGCGGACAGCGCGTGAGTAACCGTGCGCTTTTTCCCACGGCGTGCCCGATGAAATATTCTTTCGCTCAGTCATAAATATGTATCCTTGTTGTGGGATGATTTAATCAATGACAATCAATGATTGATAACTGTTGGTCAACTTCTCGCCGCCGTCGGGTCGGGCGACGACGACATCTTCCACTCGTGCCGAGAAGCTGTTGAATTGTGTAATGCTCGGTTCAATGGTGAACAACATGCCTTCTTCAAGCAGAGTCTCATCACCTGCCGTCAAGAAGGGGGGTTCATGAACATCAAGGCCGATAGCATGACCGAGACGATGACGAAATGCTTCGCCATAGCCACCATTTTCAATGACTTTGCGAGCGGCAGCATCGGTTTGCGAAGTCGTATTCACCCCCGATTGGAGCGCGGCGATGCCCGCGGCTTGTGATTCCATCACAAGATCGTAAACACGCTGCATTTCTTCTGACGGCTCGCCGAATGATACCGTGCGACCAAAGTCGTAACAATATCCTTCTGCGATGACCGCGCCGAAGTCAAACAAGATAGACACCGGCGGGTGCAATTTTCGCGGCCATGTTTTTTCGCGCTGCCCGAAAAGCAGTGGTGTGTCCGGCCCGGAATTGTAAAGGGATGTCGTGAATGAAGGGCCTAATGCGCCATGCCGCCGCAATTGATAATCGATTTCCATGATGATTTCGAGTTCAGTCATGCCATGTTTGAGTTGCGCCAGCACATCTTTGAATGCTGATTCAGTGATTGCGCCTGCTTTGCGCATCAGGGCGATTTCGTCTTCGGACTTAATCACGCGCAATTTACGTAGTATCTCTGTCCCTGAGACAAATGTCGCATTCGATATCAAACGGTGCAAAGCAGAGACGGTTTCCCCGTGTGTATGGTCGCTGATAGCGATACGTGGGTTATCCGGTAACTCAAATCCGTTGAGAATGTCGCGTACCATCGTTGTCGGGTCGTCCCAGTCGCCGAGTATACGCAGTTGAATGCCTTCGAGGTCAGCTAGGCCGCCAAATTCTGCCGTCATACGGGGCAAGGCAAGCACGGGTTCATGCTTCGGCGAAAGCCACGCGCCTTCCAACCATGCGCCGGGGTGCATCACGGCACCGAAGTTGGGTGTGTCGCGGGGGACGCCGGTCAGATATTGCAGGTCGGCTGAAATGGGAAAAAAGGCGGCATCAGCCTGCGAACCGAGTTGTTCTTGGAAGCGTTGCAAACGCTCATTGAAAGACATATTTTCTCACTTTCCCAGAATATGGGGACACACGAATCGCCACGATAGTAACATATTCGCTTGTTTACATCAGTGACCAATTTTCGCCAATCTTTTGCTTATCTGTCCGCTTTTGTATACAATACCTCAAATCGCTGTTGCAATCGATTTCGCAAAAGTCAATGTAAATTGTTTAGGAGGAAAATTTTATGTTGCATGTACGACGTGGGGTGCTTTTCTCGTTGCTCATGGCGCTGGTGTTGTTGGGTGGGCTTGTTACAGGTGCCGTCGCACAAGATGAACAAGTTCTAGTGATTGGTCATGCCGAGATCACGGATTCGTATGACCCGGCCAACGGCTTCACACAAACGACTGGTATTGTCAATCGCGCGACGTATCAAACGCTTGTGACATTCCCAGATGCTGATGCCAGTGAAATTTTGCCATTGTTGGCAACAGATTGGACCATTTCAGAAGATGGTACACAGTACACTTTTAATTTGCGCGAAGGTGTCACTTTCTCGAATGGCGATCCGCTGACAGCCGACGACGTGGTCTTTTCGATGAAACGTCTGCAAAATGTCAATGGCAATCCGTCATTTTTGGCCGACCCGATTGTTGATGTGGTTGCGGACGATGACATGACGGTGACATTTACGCTCGAATCTGTGCGTCCATCGTTTTTGGCCGAGCTTGCCAACACCGTTTTCTCAATCACGAATGCCGATGAAGTTCGCGCCAATGGCGGTACCGATGCTGCTGATGCCGAAGAGACCGATACTGCTGAGGATTATCTCAATCAGAATTCAGCCGGTACGGGGCCTTACATCCTTGAAAGTTGGACTCCGCAAGAAGAAACTGTCCTCGTGCGCAACCCGAATTACTGGGGTGAAGATCTGCCGTTCTTTGATCGCGTCCTGATCGTCAACATTCCTGAAGCCGCGACTCAAAAAGTTGCGCTCGAATCCGGCGATATTGACCTAGCAACCGATCTATCGCCCGATCAAGTCGCAGAATTGGCAGACAACCCGGACATCAGTGTTTTCATCGGTCCCGGCAATATTCATCACTTCCTGATTATGAATGCCGATCCTGAAATTGGCGGCCCCGTCAGCGATCCGCTGGTGCAACGTGCCATCCGCCTTGCCCTAGATTATGATGGCTATACTGACCTGTGGGAGGGCAGCATTCAACCCGGTTCCGATCTAGCATTTGGCCTTGCCGGCGCTTTTGGCCCCGATCAAGCCTTGTCACGCGATCTCGACACAGCACGCGAATTGTTGGCCGAAGCTGGGTTCCCAGACGGATTCGACATTGTGATGACGTATCCTGACCTGACATTTGGCGGCATTCCATTCGCCACCAATGCGCAGAAGATTCAGGCCGACCTCGCCGAAGTTGGCATTAATGTTGAACTCAATCCACAGGATTTCCAAATTGCGCTGGAAGAATATCGTGAAGGCGATCAAGGATTTGGATATTGGTTATGGGGGCCAGACATCAATGATCCGGCTGATTTGTTGTCATTTATGCCCGGTGGTAAAGTTGCCGGTGAACGATTGAATTGGAATGATGACAACGCGCCGCCAGAGATTGTTGCTCTTCGTGACCAATTCGCAGTCGAAAGTGACCCAGAGCGCAGGCTTGAGTTGGTGGCCGAAATTCAAACTGCTTTGCAAGAAACTAGCCCGACTGCGCCGTTCAATCAACCGGCAGTTCAGATTGCTTTCCGTTCCGACATCGAAGGCTTTGTCTGGCATCCGCAATGGTTACTTGATGTGGCTTTGTTGAGCCGTGTTGGATAATTCATAACTATTTTGGTTCGTTTGTGAGTGGTGGGGAGGACAACCCGCCACTCACTTTTTCAAACTCAAGGCTATGTCATTTCAAAAGTATTTCTTGCGCAGGCTTGTTCTGGTGATTCCACTATTATTCGGGATTTCGTTGGTGGCATTTTTAATTGCGAATGCGATCCCTGCCGACCCGATCAATGCTAATCTTCCTCCAAACGCGCTCAACGACGAAGAATTGATCGCTGCCTTTCGTGCCAAATGGGGACTCGACGAACCGCTACATGTCCAATACATCACCTATATAACGAATGTCTTGCAGGGTGATATGGGTACGTCGATCAAAACACGCAAACCTGTTGCCGATGATATTCGTCAATTTTTGCCCGCGACGATTGAACTGGCCACATTGTCAATTGTGATCGGTTTGACGATGGGTATCTCTTTTGGTGTGATTTCCGCCGTCTGGCAAAATACGGTCGTCGATTATTTTGTGCGTGTCTTTGCACTAATCGGAGTGAGCTTTCCCGTATTTTTATTGGCATTGATAGGGTTGACGATTTTTCATAGCGAATTGGGTCTGGTTGGTGGGCCGGGTCGTCTCGATTTTATTGTGCGCGACCCACCGAAAGTAACCGGCTTGTTCACTGTTGATGCATTGCTCGACGGCGACTTTGATAAATTCCGCAATGCGCTCTCGCACTTGATTTTGCCGAGTTTTGTGTTGGGGATGTTTGTCTCAGGGATCATTGCGCGTATCACCCGGTCGTCATTGCTCGAAGTGCTCAATATGGATTACATGCGTACAGCCCGCTCTAAGGGTCTCAGCGAGCGCGTGGTCGTCATCCGGCATGGGTTATCGAATGCGCTCATCCCCGTTGTGACGATTATCGGCTTGTCATTCGGGAACTTGTTGGCGGGTGCGGTGCTCACTGAATCAATCTTTGCGTGGCCGGGTATTGGACGCTATATGTTTCGCGCCTCGACCGCACAAGATTTTCCAGCCATTATGGGTATTAGCATGTTAATTGCTGTCATTTACGTTATCGTCAACTTTGTGGTGGATATTTTATATTATTTTATTGACCCAAGGATTCGAGTTGCATGACTGTCCCAACTGCTCGACTCGAATCTGTTGCCGAAAGACCCATTGCGCTCACACCATCAAGCAGACGTGAACAAGCTGCTACAGTTTGGTATCATCTGCGAAAAAACCCACTTGTATTGGTTGGCCTTATCATTGTGATCGTATGGGTGCTGATTTCGCTTCTTGCGCCCACACTTGCGCCGTTTGATCCCTTGCAACAAGATGTTTCTAATCGGTTGCAGCGCCCAGCCTTGTTTGATTCCTCACAAGAGACAGATGAGGAGGTGACTGACGCCACCACACATTTATTGGGGACTGATGAACTCGGTCGTGATATTTTGACGCGCTTGTTATATGGCGGGCGCATCACCATCCCAGCGGGTATCGCTGTGATCATTTTTGGGAGTATCGTTGGCACACTCATCGGCTCCCTCGCTGGTTATCTCGGTGGGATGTGGGATGAGGTTTTCATGCGCATCACCGAGTTGTTTATGGCCTTCCCGACGATTATTTTAGCGTTGGCCGTGACCGCCGCGCTAGGCTCTGATATTCGTAATGCCATCATTGCGCTGGTTGTCGTGTGGTGGCCGAATTATGCGCGGCTCGTTCGCGGATTGGTGCTTGAGGTCAAAACACAGGATTATGTCGAAGCTGTTCGCGCAATTGGTGCGCCGGGATATTATATATTGTTGCGGACGATTTTACCGAATAGTTTCGCCCCTGCGGTTGTGCTGGCAACATTAGACATTGGCAACGCGATACTCGTCTTCGCCGGTTTGAGTTTTCTCGGTCTCGGTCCCGAACCTTCGTCCCCTGAATGGGGTAAGATGGTTTCTATCGGCATTGATTTCTTCGATCAATGGTGGATGTGGTTGTTCCCCGGCATTGCAATCGCGAGTCTTGTCATGGCCTTCAACTTTATTGGCGACGGGATGCGCGATATTCTTGACCCGCGCACACGTTGAAGTCATTGTGTTCAATAGGCGCCTGTGCCCCTCATCACGACAAAAATTGTGCGGAACAATATCTGTAGGTCCAGCCATAATGAATAGTGTGATATGTAATACAGATCATATTCTGTATTTTCAATCATTGGTAGATCGGCTCGTCCGTTGATTTGCCACCATCCCGTCAATCCCTGCGGCACCTCAAAGCGTTTGCGTTGCCAATCTTGGTAATCCACGACCCGTTCTGGCAATTCTGGTCGTGGGCCGACAAGACTCATCTCACCGCGCAAAATATTGACGAATTGCGGTAACTCGTCGAGACTCGTGCGTCGGATGAAACGACCGATACGAGTGATACGTTCATCATCGCGTTGCTTGATCTTTGCCCCTTTATTTTCGCGTTCTGCCCCGGCAATCATTGAGCGAAATTTCAGCATTTTGAAAGGCTTGCCATATTGCCCGATTCGTTCTTGCCAGATGATAATCGGACCCGAACTGTCGAGACGCACAGCGATAGCAACTAGAACGAAGATTGGTGATCCCAATGTCATGACTAGTAATGAGACAACAATATCGAATATTCGTTTTATGAGACGCTGTGATGGCGATAGTATCGGTTGTCGTAATCCCAATAGGGGAAATCCCTCAAAGTCGTCAACCGATACACGAAAATAAGCGTATTCCGAATAGTCAGGTGCGAGGCGAATTGCCGGTGTGTATTGCTGTAGAATACGCAAGAGTTGATGGAAATCGATGCGTCTCTGCCCATCAATTGTAATGATAATCTCATTAATTTTGTACTCTGCAAGAATGTCTGTCATCTTTTGAACTGTGCCGATGACAGGCGCATTGAGATTCTCTGGGGCGACATCTTCTTCATATCGAATGTATCCATGTAGATGGACACCTTGTTCGCTTCGCGACAACAATTTTTCTCCCAAATTTTGTGCATGTGCGTTGAGTCCGACGATAGCTACGCCAAAATGCCGCTTATCATTGCGTAGGAAAATTTTCCATAGACGATAAGTTGCTATTCGGTAAAGCCCCGTCGTTACGAAGACAATCAACAGAAAGTAGAAGGATTGTAAACGCGAGTAGTCTCGGTATGTGAGGTAGAGTGTGCCGAAGAATAACAACATCGCCAACAAATGACCAAACAAAAATCGCTGTAACATACGCCAGAGACTGGCCGCATTGAGCGAAGAATACTCGTGTGCGATTTGCAACGCCGTCCACCATACTCCTGCTGCGACGAAAAACAAGGGGGTTGGCGTGCCGAATGCTTCATCGACTCCTGGACGCCCTAGACCAATATTGATTCTCAAATAACTCGCAGCCGCCAATGATAAGACGACAATGAGCATATCCGAAACTTGAAGGAAAAGTTGGTAGCCAAAATTCGCTTCATAAAACATCAGAATTCTCTTGTAGGGAAGACGTTCGCAAATAAAATAGATGCTCTCTGTGCTATTTATATCACAATCGTTTTAGAGAGGCATATTAGATTAGCAATGTTGAGGAAATCTTTTCAGGCGGATGTTGGTATTGCCTCGGTAGTATCAACATTGTTTACGTTTGAAGATTGGTTCATGACACCCCACCACACCCCAATTGCCCAAAACAACAAAACACGAAATGGTTGCACAGCCCAGAAGTAATTGTCGAACAACATGGCAACAGCGATGGCAAGCAGACAACTTGTCCACACCAATGTTGTTATTTGTTGATAGTTTGCTAGATGCCGTAACATCAGCAAAAGAGCCGTGACAAAAATCGCTAGACCGATGATGCCTACCTCTGCCCAGAGAAAGAGATAGACATTGTGTACCGGTAGAATGTCTGTGTTAGGTTCATCAGGTGTGAATTGGCTGATTTCGAGCATCAGATTGCCCGCGCCGACACCAAACACTGGCGCGTCTTTGATGACAGCCCAACTGTCGTCGAAGAAAAATTCGCGCGATGACAAAATTCGTGTTCGGATATTCTCTGGCCCAGCCAATACGAATAGTCCCCACACAAGGATGGCTATGATGAACAGCGAAAAAGCACCAAAGAAAATTTTCTTATTGACATATCGAGCGGCCACCAACACAAGCGGAACGGCACCAATTGTTGTTGATAACATCGCGCTGCGCGACAATGTGCCAATCATCGCTAAAACGATGAGAAAACCAATGAGATAAAACGGAAAGTTTTTTCGGTCTTTCAGATGTGTTGTTTGCAGGCGAAATGCGATCAAAATCGCAAGCGCAAACAGTGCAACCATTAAATAACCACCGAGATAATTCGAGTGCGAAGACAAGCCGGGTGCGCGATAAAAGTTGCGCGGATCATAAGGGAAGCGGTCAATCTCGCCAAATTGGTACAACCCCAATGGATCATTGTTGATAACCTGCAACAGCGCGAGCACTGCTTGAAAGATTGCCCCCGCAACAAGTGGATATAACACTATATTTGCACGATGCCTGCGCACAAAGTCTGCTACGATGAGCGCCATGTATAGCATAATGATGACATGAATTGTTGTGAAGCGGGGCAGCGTGGCATCTCGCGACCATAACAGACTGGCGAACAGCCATCCAGCAAAAATGACCCAGATAATGCCATATATTTGCGTGGTGATCATTTCCATTGTTTGCACAAAATGTTGACGATATTTATCGCTGATGACAAGCCAACCACTGGTCGTGATAACGAGGATGATCACAAAATAGTCGGGAATAGAGAGCGAAACAATCTGGAACTCAATCGGCATCCGCAGTTGGTCGAAGACTTGGATGAGTTGTTGCCGGGGACGAGAAACCACACTGACAATCACAATGATTGCTAAAAGGGCGTATTGAATTCGGTCAAATCGATTGAGTGATTGGAAAGTCTTTGAGGATGGGATCATAAAAAATCGCGAATATGAGAAAAAAGAAAATGCTGGTCAACTTACTGTAAATGTTGACCAGCATTCTTAATCAAAACTCGATAAACTTAACCGGGGAAGCGTGGAATAACGCCACTGACATCGCTACGTTTGACAAAACGATGCAAACCGGCAGCGTCAACGCCAACAGAATTTTCGTTGAATTCATCAACGCAGATAACATAACGGTCGCCAGCCGGCGCAGCCACACCATCTGTCATGGCCTGCAATGATTCGAGCGAGGCAAACAGTTGCGCACCACCACCGAGGATTGCCAGCGCATCGGATTCGCCCGATGGGCACGCAGCTTGACGATAATCAGCGCTGACCGAAGTCGAAGAGCTAAAAAGTGGCAGACCGACAAGCGCAATAGCAATCATTGCAAGCAGGCCGAGTCCTACTACTGCCGTGATATACTTTTGTTTCATGAAATCTCCCTTTCCTCAAAATTAATATGGACTGTGATTGAAGGTAATTACACCCTATAATATACACACTTTTACCAAATTGAGCAATAGGTGAGTTGTTAAGATTAGTATTTATGCACTTGCGGATTGTCTATTCTTGTTTTAATTTCGCTGTTCTGGCGAGATTTATTGGCATTGTATTGATAGATATGACGGAGGAAGCAACAACACGCTTCCTCCGTTAATTTTGGGTCGTCAATTTTGGTTGTTGTCATCATCTTGCTACGAGTCGGTGGTCAACCTCACTTTCAGAGACAAGCTGACCATCTCGGACTTCGACGACACGCGGTATTTGACCGGCAAGATCGCGATCATGTGTGACCATGACAATCGTGGTACCGTGTTGGACAAGTGTACCGAACAATTGAAAGACTC
This sequence comes from Chloroflexota bacterium, assembly GCA_003695675.1. Lineage (GTDB taxonomy): Bacteria > Chloroflexota > Anaerolineae > Aggregatilineales > Phototrophicaceae. The sequence continues at coordinate 32,606 of RFIA01000194.1, read as the reverse complement.
GGGCCGCCGATTCTGCATCGAGATTGCCTGTCGGTTCGTCGCCAACCAGCACACTGGGATTATTCACAAGCGCCCGTGCGATGGCAGCTCTTTGTTGTTGCCCGCCGGAAATTTGACTCGGGTATTTGTCAACCACATCGGTCAGTTTGACCAAATCAAGCATTTCCATCGCGCGTTGACGACGTTTGCCCTTGTATGTGCCGGTGTAATTCATCGGCATAATGACATTTTCGAGCACCGTCAAGGTTGGCAAAAGTTGGAAGAATTGGAAGACAACACCAACATTGCGCCCACGCCATTTGGCGACTTTATTCTCGCTCATATTCGTCAGGCGCTCCCCGGCGACAAAGACCTCGCCACTTGTCGGCCTGTCGATACCAGTAATCATGTTGATGAGCGTGCTTTTGCCGCTGCCGGACGGCCCGACAATCGCGACGAATTCCCCCTCGCCAACTTGGAAATCAACACCCTTGATCGCTTCAAGCGGGCCAGCTTTTGTTTTGTAGACTTTTGTTACACCTTCCAATGAGATGAGAGGGCGGCCTCCATTAATCATTGGAGCACCTCCTGTGATTGAACGGTGTGCCACTCTTGGGTTGCACGTTTGATCTCTTGTGTGCGGCGTTTCTCAATTTCATCCACGGTTGTGCGCTCGAGGATGCCGTTGTTGAGCGCATAGATGATGGGTACGTCGCGCACGAGATGCCGGTCATGTGTGACGATGAGGACGGTTGTGCCATATTCGGCATACGAACGAAAAACCCGGAAGACCTGCTCTGCACTCATGCGGTCAAGATTCCCTGTTGGTTCATCGCCTATCAATAAAGCCGGGTTATTGGCGAGCGCTCTTGCAATTGAGAGACGTTGCTGTTGCCCGCCCGAAAGCATATCAGGTGTTTTGTAACTTTGATCTTGTATGCCAAAAAATTCCAGCAATTGCATGGCGCGTTCTCTGCGTTGGTTCTTCCGCCCGACATTGCCGAAATCCATCGGCGCCATCACATTGTCGATGACGGATAGTGTGGGCAACAATTGGAAGAATTGATAGGCGATACCGATATTGCGGGAGCGCCATTTTGTCAGATGACGTTGTTTTGTCGCTGTGATATTCATATCGCCGACGATGACTTCACCGGCAGTGGGTTTGTCGATACCTGTAATCATGTTGAGTAGAGTCGATTTGCCACTGCCCGAAGGCCCGACAATGGCGGCGAAGTCGCCGGGATATAACTCAAGATTGACACCACGCAGCACCTCAAGACGTCGGGTAGGTGTTTCGTAGATTTTCACTAGATTGCGGACTTGTACAAATGGTTCCCCCATGATTTCTCTTTCCTGTGTATGTCTCGTTTATCATGCTATTATACGCATAAAATGCGATTGAGTTGCACGGGCAGATTTCGCAGTGCAAAGAAGCAGTAATCAGAAGATGTCAAGGTCTTTTGCTGAGATTACCTCGCCGCTATAAATCGAACGCAGTTCATTGACTAGCTCATCTTCTGTCACCCCCCACAAGAGTTGATGATACAGCAACAGTAATTCGGGCTGTACTTCGTTGGCAAGATGTGCAAGCTCGTGCGTTGATGTATGCACACTACTGTGATAGCGCTGCCATGCAGGTGTTTTGTGGGCGAACCCTTTTACTGAATAGACTTCATGAATCAGCACATCGCAATCTGCGTAATAATGCGGCAGGTCGGGTGTCGGGGCAGTGTCTCCTGAAAGTACGATAATTCGGTCGGGCGTACTGAAGCGATACCCGAATGCTTGCCACGAACCGTGCTTAACCGGGAAAGCCTCGACTGTCACATAGTCATCTTCAAAGACTAAGCCTGATTGGATTTCGTGTGTGATGACTTGATAACCACGTTCATTCGCCGGTTCAAGCCCATGCAAACGTTCATGGATGTCTTGCTCATAAGCGGCGAGAATGTGTGTTGTCATTGCCGACAATCCCGACGGGCCATAGACTTCTAGCGGCACGTTGCGCCCTAAAACCCACGGTGTGAAGATTAAATCGGGATACCCGGTGGTGTGGTCGCTGTGCAGATGTGTCAGGAAAGCGCGATTAAGATTTTCGACAGCGAGGCCTTTCACACCCTGTTGGTGTGCTGCGGCTGACCGGCGGACGACCCCCGGCCCGAAGTCCACGAGATAAGGTTTGTCATCGACGACAATCGCAACGCACGAACCGAAACGCTCTGGGTCTGCATTTGGTGTGCCGGTGCCGAGAAAAACAATTTGTGTTCGCTGCTGTGTGGTCATAGAGATTGTATTTGTTGCTGACAGGCTGATAGGTTGCTGATTTGTCTATCGAAGTTACAATATACGTAATTTTTGGTCTTGCGGCTAGATGCAGCCTGAATGCTGAGTGATGTGCAGGCTGCTTTATAATAGGTGAATCTTTTGCCACGACAATTATTACTCACGAATGCTCATGTTGTCATGCCGAGTGTTGTGTGGGAAGCGGGTTGGTTATTATGTCATCGTGAGAAAATTGTTGATCTCGCGCCCGGTGATGCACCACACATAGCAGATGCTGAAGTTGTCGACGCTGGTGGCCGAACGTTATTGCCGGGTTTTATTGATTTGCATGTACATGGCGCACTCGGTTATGAAGCGTTGGATGCGACACCCGAAGCGTTGCAATGTATGGCCGAATTTTATGCGCAGCACGGCGTCACAAGTTTTTTACCGACAACATGGTCGGCTTCACATGAAGATATTCTAGCGGCTTTGACAAATATCGCTGAGATGCGTGGTGCTCTTCCCAATGGCGCGACGATACTCGGCGCACATCTCGAAGGGCCGTATTTGAATCCGGAAAAATGCGGTGCGCAATCGCTTGAACATATTCGACGTGCCGAGATGCGAGAGGCAAAACAATTGCTTGCCCTTGATGTCATCCGATTGCTTGCCCTTGCGCCTGAATATGAGGAGAGTCGTTGGTTGATTGAAGAATGTGTTCGACGGAGCATCACTGTATCTGCCGCACATACTGCCGCCACATATAACGACATGATACAGGCAGTTGAACTCGGTGTCCGGCAAACGACACATACATATAACGCAATGCGCGGTCTACATCATCGTGAGCCGGGCACACTCGGCGCTGCACTAACGATGCCCAAACTTAAGTGCGAATTGATTGCGGATAATATTCATGTGCATCCTGCTGCGATGCAAATCTTGTTTGCGTTGAAAGGTGTGGATGGTATCATACTCGTGTCCGACGCGGTACGCGGTGCCGGGTTGCCAGAGGGTAGCCAATATCTACTGAATGATCGTACCGTGGTAATTCGAGAGGGCAGTGCTTATCTTGCTGATGGTACACTTGCCGGGAGTACATTGACGATGGAACGGGCGCTGCGCAATTTTATGCTGGCGACGGGGCAATCGCTAGAAGCCGTGTGGCCGGCCAGCAGTTTGAATGCGGCGCGTGCAATCGGTGTTGACAACCGTAAAGGCAGCCTCGAAATTGGCAAAGATGCCGACTTCGTTTTGGTTGATGCTGACCTCAATGTGTATTTGACCGTCGCTGAAGGACGAATTGTTTATCAAAAGGATGTTTAATGCTCTATATTGAACGTGAAATCGCCGAACAGCCGGATGTCATTGCGCGATTGCTAGACGAAGAATATAAATCCGTGCAGCAAATTGCAGCCGCAATTCGCAAATTTGATCCAGCTTTCGTTTCTATAGCGGCGCGGGGTACGTCAGACAATGCGGCACGCTATGCACAATATTTGCTCGGTGCAAAAGCGCATTTGCCGGTTGCATTGGCGACTCCTTCATTGCATACGTTATATGCTGCACCACCGAATCTAAAACGTGCATTGGTGATTGGTGTTTCGCAATCTGGACGGGCTGAGGATGTGCGTCAGGTGATTGCCGATGCATGCAAGCAGGGTGCGCTCACTTTGGCGATTACCAACGATGATGAGTCGCCGATGGCAGGCGAAGCCGAATTTCATTTGTCGATACATGCTGGGGAAGAGATAAGCGTCGCCGCGACCAAAACATATACGGCTCAACTCGCTGCGCTGGCGATGTTGGGTACTGCGCTGGTTGATGATGAGGAGATGTTTCAGGCTTTGCGATACTTGCCTCACTGGATTGGAGAAACGCTTGAACATGCTGAAACGATTGCAGATCGTGTTGAACGGTATCGCTATATGGAACGATTTATCGTCTTAGGGCGTGGTTACAATTACAGCACGGCTTTTGAGATTAGTCTGAAGATCAAAGAATTGTGTTACATCACCGGCGAAGAATATAGCGAAGCCGATTTCAGGCACGGGCCGATTGCTTTGCTCAATCCCGGATTTCCCGTGATTGTCGTCACACCGGCAGGGAAGGCGTTACCACTGATGCTTGACCTACTGGAAAAATTATGTGAACGACAGGCGGAGCCAATAGTCATCTCGAATGATGTGACGGCGCTAAATATGGCGCAGACACCGATGATGATACCGGAAGATATTCCGGAATGGTTGTCGTCGCTTGTTGCTGTCATCCCGGGACAATTATTTGCGATGAATCTAGCGCTTGTGCGTGGTCATGAAGTAGACCAACCGCGTGGTTTGAATAAAGTGACGGTTACGAAGTAATCTTATGACTGATGAGCAACTTGCGATTGGAGTTGACATTGGCGGGACGAAGTTGGCATTTGTTCTGATTGACCGTGCCGGTCATATACTCGCTGAACATCGCTTGCCAACCGACCCATTGCAAGGCGAGGGCGCGGTTATTGAACGGATTGTTGCGGGTATTGCGACATTACGTGATCGTGCTGAGCATCCCATCGTCGGTGTGGGTATCGGTTCACCTGGTCATGTTGACCCGGTGCGTGGTATCGTCCGCAATGCTGTTAATCTCGGTTGGGAAGCGGTTGAATTGCGCAAAGCGGTTTCGGCACAACTTGCTGATGAATTGCCAATCTTCATGCAGAATGATGGCAATGCGGTTGCGCTTGGCGAAATGTATTATGGTGTGGCACAAGGTTGTTCGGATTTTGTCTATTTCGCTATCGGGACAGGTTTTGGTGCCGGGGCGATTGTGCATGGCGAGATGCTAGACGGTGCAAATTTTTATGCGCTGGACATCGGTCATTTGGCATTAGACCCTACCGGTCGTTTGTGTACGTGTGGTCAACGGGGATGTCTCGAAATGTATGCGTCCGGTGTGGGTTTTGTCGCGGGGGCACAAGCCTATTTGTCGGATTATCCGGACAGTGTGTTGGCGAATACAGACGCGATAACCGGCAGTGATGTATTCAACGCGATACAGGCGGGTGATGCGCTTGCTTTATGTGTATGGGATGAAGCGGTTGAGCATCTGCATCAGATTGTCGCCATTTGTGCGGTGACATTAAATCCGGCGATGTTTGTCATTGGGGGTGGCTTGGGTCATGCTATAGCCGATATGTTATTGCCATTGCTGGAAAGTGAACTCCCTAGTCGTGCTTTGCCGTCGGTTTATGAAGGCGTGCAATTTGCTGAGTCACAAATAACATCAAGTGCAATTGGCCCGGCGTGTCTTGTTTGGCATGGCTTGAGTCGGCGCTAATTTGATTGCTGCTCGATTTCTTGGATGACGTTCAACGAAAATCTCTCCAACGAATCGAGAAAGTAATCGGCCATTTGCAAAATATCATCCGGCAGCGTGAAACCCGGCGACGGGGCGGCGATGGCGTACATGCCCGCCGCTTTGAGCGCTCGGATCCCATTCGCCGAGTCTTCAATGCCCACGGCGTTTTCGGCTTTCACGTTTAAGCGGCTGAGTGTTTCGATATAAATGTCCGGGGCGGGTTTGCCATTTGGTATGTCGTCACCATACACCATGATTTCGAATACCTTGTCGAGTTCGGTCAATTGCATGACGCGCTGAATAATTTCGGTAGGCGAGCCGGACGCGAGGGCGATGCGATAATGTTTTGATGCGAGTTGAACGGCTTCCAATGCGCCGGGAAGGGTCGGCAAGCGTTCTTCATAATGGGCGATGACTCGCCGTTTCATGTCTGCGATGATGTCTTCGATTGACATATCAATTGCGAGACGCTCTTGCATCACCTGTGCCCATTCGACGGTGTTTCGTCCCATCGCGAGGCGTTGGTCTTCGTCTGTCCACACTTTGCCGAGCGTTTGCGCGAATTCAATCCGCGATTGCTTCCAATAAACTTCGGAGTCGACGAGTACGCCATCCATATCAAAAATGACTGCTTCGATTGCCATGTTTGTCTCCCCTCCATTTGAATATGAAATGGCAGGATAACACGGAAGTTGATTCATGTCGAATAAATGATTATTTCGATTACCTGAAGTGCGTTATAATGAGAGACCTGTAGACGGTATTCGTTGAGGAGTTGTTATTTGATGAAATTCAAAACCATTTCGCCGGTAGACGGACGTGTATATGTTGAACGTGACTTCGCGACGATTGAAGAAATTCGTGAGGCGCTTGACCGGGCTGAGCAAGCAAAAGCGATGTGGAAAGCCACACCAATTGAGAAACGTGCTCGTTATTGTGCAGCCGCAGTTGATGCGTTTGTCGCCCAAGCCGACATCATCGCAGAAGAACTCGCTTGGCAAATGGGCAGACCGATTCGTTATGGCAAGAATGAGGTACGCGGCTTTGAAGAACGCGCTCGTTATATGATCGACATCACGGCGGAAAAACTTGCTGATATTCAACTTGAACCGAAAGATGGTTTCACACGTTTTATTCGGCGCGAACCACTCGGTCTTGTGTTGGTACTTGCGCCGTGGAATTATCCCTATCTGACGGCGGTCAATTCGGTTATCCCCGCGCTGATGGCGGGCAATGTCGTCATTCTCAAGCACGCTTTTCAGACGCCGTTGTGTGCCGAGCGTCTGGCCGATGCGTTCAAAGCTGCCGATTTGCCCGATGATGTGTTTCAATATTTGCACGCGACTCATGAAGATGTGGGGCGCATGATTATGGATGAACGGGTCAATTTCGTGGCTTTCACTGGCTCGGTTGAAGGTGGACATGCAGTGCGGGAAGCGGCGAGTCATCGGTTTGTCGGCGTCGGTTTAGAACTTGGTGGGAAAGACCCGGCTTATGTCCGCGCCGATGCTGACCTCAGCCATGCGATTGAAAATCTCGTCGATGGCGCGATGTTCAATAGCGGGCAATCATGTTGTGCTGTTGAGCGGATTTATGTTGACCGAGCGATTTACGATCAATTTGTCGAAGGTTTTGTCGCATTGACGAAGCAATATAAACTTGGCGACCCGCTTGACCCCGAAACGACGCTCGGCCCCGTAGTGCGGCATGTCGCTGCCGAAAATATTCGCAATCAAGTTGCCGAGGCAATTGAAGACGGCGCACAGCCTCTAATTGACGAAAGCCTGTTTGAGAAAGCGAAGGCGGGTACACCCTACGTGGCGCCACAAGTTTTGGTGAATGTCGATCATTCGATGCGTATCATGACTGAAGAAACCTTCGGTCCGGTGATTGGTATCATGCCTGTCGATGATGACGAGGAGGCTGTGCGTCTGATGAATGATAGCGAATACGGCCTCACGGCTTCGGTGTGGACACAAGATATTGATGCCGCCATCAAAATTGGCGAGCAAATCGCTACCGGTACCGTTTTTATGAATCGGTGTGATTATCTTGACCCGGCTTTGGCGTGGACGGGCGTGAAAAATTCGGGCAACGGCGTCTCGCTTTCTGAATTAGGATACGAGCAATTGACTCAACCGAAATCATTTCATCTGCGCACGAAAACATTATAATTAATAGGGTAATTGACATGACGGAACAAACAGTACGCGGCATGTTGTCGTTAGATGAATTGCAGCAGAAAATTGAAAACGGCGAAATCGAGACGGTTGTCACTGCCTTTCCGGATGCTTATGGTCGCTTGATGGGCAAACGCATCACCGGTGAGTTCTTTCTCGAATCGGCTGCCGAGCATGGGATGCACGCTTGCGATTATCTTTATACCGTTGATATGGAAATGGAACCGATACCTGGTTACAAATATGCAAGCTGGGAACTCGGTTATGGCGATTTTCACGCAGTGCCGGATTTAGCGACGCTGCGTCAGGCGACGTGGCTCGATAAATCGGCGCTTGTGTTGTGCGATAGCTTCGACGAGAAGACGGGCAATCTTGTTGATGTCGCGCCGCGTTCGGTGCTCAAGCGCCAAGTTGGTGTTGCGGCAGAGATGGGCTACGCGGCAGTTGGGGCTTCTGAACTTGAGTATTATATTTTTGAAGATAACTATCGCAGTAGTCACGAAAAGAATTATACGAATTTGCGTCGCTTCGGTCATTATATTGAAGACTATCATATCTTGCAGGGTACGCGCGAGGAACCGCTCAACGCTGCCGCTCGCAAACACTTATCGGCAAGCGGTGTGCCGGTTGAGTTCAGCAAAGGGGAGTGGGGGCCGGGGCAACATGAATTGAATATCCGCTACGCGCCCGTACTTGAGATGGCCGACCGCCACACCATTTACAAGCAATGTATGAAAGACCTCGCCGACCAACTCGATTTGTCGGTCACATTCATGGCGAAAGTCGATGAGCAATTGGCTGGGTCGAGTTGCCATATTCACATCAGCTTGTGGGATGAGGCGCAGGAACGCAATATCTTTGATGGCGATATGCCGCTCGCTGAGGATGCACACTTACCAACTGTGTCACAGGAATTTTTGTGGTTTCTTGGTGGATGGCTGCGTTATGTGCCGGAGTTGATGCCGTTTTTCGCGCCGACTGTGAATTCATATAAACGCTATCAACCGGGCACATTTGCGCCGACCGGTATTGCGTGGAGCTATGACAATCGCACGGCGGGCTTTCGTGTTGTCGGGCATGGCAAATCGCTGCGCATCGAGACGCGAATTCCCGGTGCGGATGTCAACCCGTATCTCGCGTATGCGGCGTTGCTCGCGGCAGGTCTCGCAGGGATTCGTGAACAAATCGAGCCGTCGCCGATATTCAAGGGCGATGTGTACGCGGCTGAAGGATTGCCACAAATACCGGTGACACTGCCGCAATCGATTGCTGCCCTAGTGTCAAGCAGCATAGCAGTCGATGCGTTTGGGCAAGATGTCGTTGCGCATTATCTGCATTTCTTCAACACTGAGCAAGCATTATATAATCGTGCGGTGACAGATTGGGAACGTCGCCGTTACTTCGAGCAAATTTGATGGATATACCACATTAGAGGAAAAACAATTATGCGGCTTGAAAACAAAGTAGCGTTGATAACCGGCGGCAGTAGTGGTATCGGGCGCGAGACGGCGGTCTTGTTCGCGTCTGAAGGGGCGAGAGTCGTCGTTGTCGATATCAATGATGAGGGCGGTAACGAGACCGTTGACATGATTGTGTCGAACAATGGCGATGCGACGTATGTTCATGCCGATGTTTCAAAGGCGAGTGATTGTGAGAATATGGTCGCCGTCGCTGAAAAGGCGTATGGCAAACTCAACGTGATGTTCAACAATGCGGGTATCATGCACGCTGAAGATGGCGATGCGTTATCGACCGAAGAATCTGTTTGGGATTTGACGATGAATATCAATCTCAAGGGCGTGTTCTTCGGCTGCAAATACGGCATTCCGGCGCTGCGTCGTGCAGGCGGCGGGTCGATTATCAACACGGCGTCATTCGTCGCCCTCATGGGTGCGGCTACACCGCAAATTGCCTATACTGCAAGCAAAGGCGGCGTTCTCGCGATGACCCGCGAACTTGCGATTGTTCATGCTCGTGAGAATATTCGCGTCAATGCGCTGTGTCCCGGCCCGTTACGGACTGAGCTTTTGATGAGTTTCCTCAATACAGAAGAGAAGAAGCACCGTCGCCTCGTCCATATTCCGATGGGACGCTTCGGCGAAGCGAAAGAGATGGCGAAGGCCGCGTTGTTCCTCGCGTCGGACGACTCATCCTATATGACCGGTGCTGATTTTGTTGTCGATGGCGGCATTACCGCAGCGTATGTAACGCCAGAATAGCTTACGGTGTATACGGTCGCAATTCAATTTGTGGCCGGTACATCTCTACATCTTCTTTGCGGCAATCGGCTGTCCCCGGCATGGTGATGATGGCTGTTGCTGTCGCAAAGCCGAGTCGTAGACCTTCTTCAATTGGTTCGTTGTTTGCGAGTGCCCACGTCAACCCAGCTAGCACACCGTCACCTGCGCCGGATGTGCTGGCAATTTTAACTTCAAGCGGTGGGATGAAATAGGCTTTATCTGGTAAAACAGCTAATGCGCCTTCACTGCCGAGTGTGATGACCGGCGCTGTGCCATAACGTTCGAGCATTTGATAACCGGCGGCGTATGCCTGTGCAACAGATGTCACAGGTTGCCCGATGAGGGCGCTCAATTCGTCTTGATTGGGTTTTGCAAAGTTTGGGCTTGCTTTTAAGCCGGCGCTCAAATTGGGTTCGTCGGCATCAAAAACAACTGGGATGTCGCGTTCGCGTGCTAGTGAGATGAAGTCGGTATAGAACGATGGCGACATGGTGACGGGCAATGTGCCGCCGAGAACAACACACGTTGCATCATCTAGCGCTGCGATATATTTTTCGCGTAGGGCAGTGACGTGTTCAGGCGCTACATCCAATGTGGATGTGGTGATTGTGGTTTGCCAATCTTCATCTTCGACGACAATGACGACGTTGATGCGTGTCTCGCCGCCGACACGGATGAAATCGGTCGTCACACCGCGTGTTTGCAACATGTCCTCAACACGGTCGCCGATTGCGCCTGCCGCAAATCCCAACGCAAGGCTCGGCACACCGAGTTCACCGAGAATCCATGACGCATCTGTCGGTTTGCCGCCCATACTCTGTGTTGTGCCTGTCGCCCGTATCGTGCGATTCGGGCCAAAACTTGGCACGAAGACGGTTTGATCCATTGTCGTATTGGCTGTGACGCTGACAATCATCATTTATCCTTTGCGGGCGGTGACGGTCTCGGTCATCAGGGCTTGCTGTTCGGCGAGGGCATCATCCAGACCGAGTGTTTGTGCGGCAAGAATGATATGTGCATTTGTGTCGATACGTTCCACGGCGTCGTAAGCCATATCGAGGTCTTTGCCCAATACAAAGACGCCGTGCCAAGGAGCGAGGGCGGCCGCGGCTTGCTTTTGCACACGGTCTTCATTGCCACGTATCGCTGCTGCTAAATTTTCGGCCAATTCATCACTGTGAGCGGGCGCATACTCGACGACCGGAATCGTCCCAAATTTGAGTGTTTGCTCAAGCACAGGCGGTATCGGACGCGACAATGCGCAGAATACAAGTGTGTTGCGTGAATGTGCGTGAATGACTGCGCTGCCAACCTCTTTGAATTCATTGAGCAATTTGAAGTGTGCTTTTGCTTCGCGTGAAATATCGCCGTCACCTTCGAGTTTGTTGCCTTCAAGATCACATATTAGTACATCTTCCGGTGTAAGTTGCCAACGCCGTCGTTGCCCCGAATATCGTGGTGTGATGCAAATTTTGTCGCCCACTCGTGCGCTGATGTTTCCCCCTCCTGCATCAGTCAGATGCCGTTCATACATTAATGCGCCGAACATCGCAATTTTTGCGCGAGTTTCGTCGATTTGAGCGTTCATATTGTTATCCCCTATTTGAGTATTTTGTAATCGTTTACAATTGTAGCGCATGATGTCACAATTGGGGAGTATATTTTATGCAATTGCGTTATGATTGTTGATTTTACGGCAATGATGGGGGAAAGTCTTCATGCGATTTGAATTTGCGACTGCGACACGTATTATCTTCGGTGCCGGTGTGTTGGCCGAAGTTGGCACACTTGCAACTGCGATAGGGGAGCACGCCTTTGTTGTGGTTGATGGTTCACTTCAACAAGCGAATCCTTTGCTGGAATATTTAACGAAAAGCAAAGTGCAATATACCGAATTTGCAATGCGCGGCGAACCGACGATTGACATTGTGCGCGACGGTGTTGACCAATTGAAATCATCGAATTGCGATATGGTCATCAGCATTGGGGGAGGGAGCATCATCGATGCGGGGAAGGCCGTCGCCGCGCTTGTCACCAATGAGGGTGACCTGCTTGATTATCTTGAGGTTATCGGTGCCGGGAAGTCACTTGTTGCGCCACCGCTACCGTTCATTGCGATTCCCACCACTGCCGGGACGGGTGCTGAAGTCACGCGCAATGCCGTGATTGCGTCGCCTGAGCATCAAGTCAAAGTCAGCCTGCGCAGTCCGTTGATGTTGGCGAATATCGCGTTGGTTGACCCGGAATTGACGTACTCAATACCGCAATCCGTCACAGCAGCCACTGGACTCGACGCGCTTACGCAGGTGATTGAGCCGTATGTCAGCAATCGCGCCAATCCCTTGACAGACGCGGTTGCCAAAGAAGGCATCACGCTTGCAGCGCGATCATTGTTGAATGCCTATCGTAATGGCAATGATGTCGATGCACGGCGCGATATGTCGTTGGCAAGTCTATTCGGCGGACTTGCGCTTGCCAATAGCAAACTCGGGGCGGTGCATGGTTTCGCTGGGCCGATTGGTGGCATGTTCCACGCGCCACACGGTGCTGTTTGTGCGCGGTTGCTCCCATTTGTGATGGAGACGAATGTCAAAGCCCTGCAGCAACGCGAACCGGATAATCCAGCGCTCAAACGTTATGATGATGTAGCACGTTTGCTGACCGGAGATGCTTACGCAACCGCAGCCGATGGCGTTATGTGGATACAAGCGTTGTGTAGCCACCTTGAAGTTGCGCCATTTGCATCGTATGGGATTAGTGAAAGTGATTTCCCTGTTATTGTCGAAAAGGCTGCCGTCGCCAGCTCGATGCAGGGTAACCCCATCAAACTGACGACAGATGAATTGCGTGAGATTCTTGTGCAGGCGCTGTAACGTTCTAACCGGGATAGCCACCGCCACCAGTTTCTGCCACGCCACGTTCGTCGGCGACTCGCTGCGCATAATCATCAGCGCGATATGCTGCGAGCGGGTCGGGATGTAAATCCATCTCTGTGCGTACTTGTGCCAATAGAGGACGCACATCGGTATCGAAAGCATCTGTTAAAATACTATGCGCACCAAGAACATCGCCCGTTTGTTGACGCTCATGCAATTTCGCGTAGTCAACTATCAAGGCCCTCGCGTAAGCTGTTTGGCAATTGAGCACGCTCAATAGCATGGCTTCAAGTTTCGGTTCAATGTTGTGGCTTTGGTCAATCATGTAAGCGACATCTTTGGCGAGATCATCCGCTAAGACGAGTTCAGTGTATATCTCGAATAACTCAAATGGATTCACTGTGCCAACAATTAAATCATCGTCAGCATATTTGCGAGCGTTGAAATGAAATCCACCAAGACGTTTTTCGTCCAACAAGAAAGCGACAATATGCGCGATGTTTGTACCTTGTGCATGATGTCCTGTGTCCACAAGCACCTGCGCTTGTTCACCAAGTTTGAGTGCTGTGGCATACGACATGCCCCAATCGGCGAAGTCAGTATGATAAAAGGCGGGTTCAAAAAATTTATACTCCAACAACATACGCGACCCGGCGGGGAGGTGCTTGTATGTTTCGGCGAGTGCTTCTTCCATGCGATGTTTACGTTCGCGGATGTGGTCTTGCCCAGCATAATTAGTGCCATCAGCGAACCACAAACTGAGCAATGTGCTGCCCGTTTTGTTCATGATTTCACAACATTCGACGAGATGAGCTATCGCTTCTTCGCGCACCGAATGACTCGGATGGGTGATGCTGCCGAGTTTATATTGCTCATCTTGAAAGAGATTCGGATTGACTGCGCCAATGATCACGCCCTTGCTCTTCGCGTAGTCATTAAGAGCATTCCAATCATCAACTTTGTCCCACGGAATATGTATCGCTACACTCGGCGCAATACCCGTCAACTTATGAATATAAGCAGCATCATCAAGTTTTTCGTAAATATTTCGCGCAGCACCTCGCCAAGGGAAAACTTTGAAGCGAGTACCACTATTGCCATACCCCCATGATGGTGTCTCGATGTGCTGCTGCTTCAGTTTTGCTTTCACATCTTCAATATTGATGCCCTTCGCGGTTAAACGTTCAGCTAATCGCTGATAATCACCTTGATAGTCCATGACAAAGCACCTTTGTTCTTGTCTGAAAAATTGTAAAATGGGATTGTAAACGATTTAAATTTGCACGACACAATTTTATCTGCAAAACACGCCACTTCACAAACAACTGAAAAGGGTAATCCTTATGCCTGAAAATCTCTGGAACGATTCGGATGCGAATAATTTGCCCGACTTAGATGGTCTCGTATATCGCAGCAATTTACTCGGTCAAGACAGAAGAGTCGTCAATATTTATGGCGGCAATACCAGTGCGAAACTCACTATGACCGATCATGTTGGGCGCAGAATCGATGTGCTTGCCGTCAAAGCATCGGGTTCAGATGTCCTTACGATTACCGAGCCGCAATTTGCATTGCTCAAACTCGAAGAAATTTATCCATTGTTTGAACGTGATGCGATGACTGACGAAGAAATGGTCGATTATCTCGCACGCACAGTTTTTGAACCCGGTCGTCCACGTCAGAGTATCGAGACACTCCTCCACGCTTTTGTGCCCTACAAACATGTTGACCACACCCATCCCGACGCAATCATCAGCATCGCTTGCACCAAAGATGCCGAACAACAAGCGCGCGCCGTTTTTGGCGACCGAATGGCGTATGTGCCTTATATTAAACCAGGCTTCACATTGAGCAAGTGGATCGGTAGCAAAGTGCGTGACAATCCGAATATCGAGTGTGTTGTGATGGGCAAACACGGTCTCGTGACTTGGGGTGACGATAGCAAATCGGCTTATGACACCTCCATCCGTATTATTCAAGAAGCTGAGGATTACATTGCCGATAAACGCAAAGGCAAGAAGGTTTTTGGCGACTTAAAGGTACAACCTTTGTCTGTTGAAGAGCGCGAAAATGTATTTGCTGAAGTTCTCCCAGTGATACGTGGCGCAGTCTCGGCAGAGCGCAGCGCCATATTGCAGATTGATAGCAGCGACACGGTGCTGAACATGGTCGGAGGCGCGAAGACCAGCGAAGTGAGTCAACTTGGCGTTGCCTGCCCTGACCATCTCGTCCATGTGAAGCGCCAACCATTATTTATCGATTGGCAACCGTCAGAAGGTGTTAAAGTTCTAACTGAGAAAATCCGCGACGGTATTGCTGATTATAAACAACGTTATGCCCAATATTTTGAGGAAAACAAAGTGCCCGGCGATGAAATTCGTGACACCTCACCGCGTGTGATTCTTATTCCCGGTGTGGGGATGGTCAATACCGGCAAGGATGTCAAGAATGCTGATGTCAGCCGCCAATTATATCATCGTGCGATACAAGTCATTGGTGACAGCGAGGCGCTCGGTGGATTCGTCAGCTTGACGCCAAAAGAAGCCTACGATATCGAATATTGGCCGCTCGAACTCTACAAACTCAAACTCGCGCCACCCGACCGCGACTTCGCTGGGAAGGTCGTCCTCATCACAGGGGCAGCAAGTGGAATCGGTCGCGAAACAGCCTATCGTCTCGCAGAAGATGGCGCCCATATCGTAATTGCCGACATCAATGACGAAGGTGGCGAAGAAACAAAAACCGAAGTTGAGAAACGTCATGGTAAAGGGCGAGCGTTATTCGTCCATACGGATGTTACCGATGAGGTTGCCGTGCAAAATGCTTTGCGCCAAACCGTGTTGGCTTATGGCGGTCTGGATGTGCTCATCAACAATGCGGGTATCGCAGGCGGCGCATCGATAGAAGACACCAGTCTTGCGATGTGGCAACGCAACATCGACATTCTTGCGACGGGTTACTTTTTGATGGCACGCGAGGCCTTCAAAGTGATGAAACGTCAAGGTACGGGTGGCACGATGGTTTTTGTCAGCAGCAAGAATGGCATTATGGCGAGCAAAGGTGCCGTCGCCTATAGTACGGCGAAAGCTGCCGAATTACACATGGCACGGTCGCTAGCTGAAGAAGTTGGGGCTTATGGTATTCGAGTCAATTCTGTATTGCCAGATGCTGTCATTCGTGGCAGCAGCATTTGGGATGCGGGTTGGAAAGAAGCCCGTGCCAAACAATACGGTATTGATGTCGAAGACCTCAGCGATTTTTATCGGCAACGTAACACACTCAAGGTCGAGATTCTGCCGGAAGACCTCGCCGAAGCCATTGCGTTTCTTGCCGGGCCGCGTAGCGCGAAGACAACGGGTGCCGTGCTTACCGTCGATGGCGGTGTTGCGGCGGCGTATGTACGATAGCATATAAAATTCGCCGAACGATGTAAACTCTACGATAATTATTTTGATGGACGAGGTGTCATCATGAGTGAAAAACATGTCATTGCTGTTGATCTCGGCGCAGAGTCCGGGCGTGTGATGAAAGTTCTTTTTGATGGCAAGATTCTGGAGCTTGAACAGGTGCATCGTTTTCCGAATAGACCTGTTACGGCTGCCGGGACGTTGTATTGGGATGTGCTTGGCTTGTGGCACGAGATACAAATGGGCATCGATGCAGCGCTCAACAATGCGATGAGTATCGGTGTTGATACATGGGGCGTTGACTTCGCTTTGCTCGACCGTAACGGGCAGCTGCTGGCGAATCCGGTTCATTATCGTGACAACCGCACGAACGGCATGATGGAATGGGTTTTTGAGCGCGTGCCAAAGCGCACAATTTTTGACCGCACCGGTATTCAATTTATGCAGTTGAACACACTTTACCAGCTTGCAAGTTTAGTTCGAGATCATAGTCCATTGCTTGAAGCGGCTGATACTTTCTTGACTATCGCTGACTTATTCAACTATTGGCTTGGTGGCGAGCAAAATTGCGAGTTCACATTCGCGACGACGACACAATTTTACAATCCGCGCACACACGATTGGGATCGCGAAACATTGGGGGAATTGCATATTCCGTTGAATATCTTCCCGCGCATTGTCGCACCGGGCAGCCCAGCAGGTGAGTTCCGGGGGATTCCGTTGATTAAACCTGCCTGCCATGACACAGGCAGCGCTGTTGTCGCTGTGCCCGCGAGTGACGACAACTTTGCTTACCTCAGCAGTGGAACGTGGAGTCTCTTTGGGCTTGAGATTTCGGAGCCGGTTATCAACGACCGTGTTTATGAAGCGAACTTGACTAATGAAGGTGGCGCAGGAAATACATTTCGTCTGTTGAAGAACGTCATGGGCTTATGGCTTGACCAACAATGTCGTGCGACGTGGAAGGCAGCAGGCAACGATTACACATTTGATGAATTGACCGCACTTGCTGCCGAAGCCGAATCATTTCGCAGTTTGATCGATCCCGATGACTTGTCGTTCCTGCCGCCGGGCGATATGCCTGCCCGCATCCGTGAATATTGTCAGCATACTGGACAACCCCTCCCCGAAAGTGTTGGGCAAATTATGCGCACGATTTATGAGAGTCTCGCGTTCAAGTATCGTGTTGTGTTGGATGATTTGATTGACTTAACCGGCAAAACAGTTGAACGTTTGCATATTATTGGCGGTGGTTCGCAAAATAAATTGCTGTGCCAGATGACTGCCGATGCAATAGGGCGGCAGGTGGTCGCTGGGCCAGTTGAAGCAACTGCACTTGGCAATGGCATTGTGCAATTGATTACACTTGGTGAGCTTGATAATATTGCACAAGCACGGGACATTTTGCGGGCAACAACGGGTATGATTGACTATGAGCCTCAAAATACATCGATATGGGACGAGACTTATCAACGTTTCAAACAACTGATTGCTGGTTCTGATGCGCGAAGATAATTCCCAGATATTACCTATTGTCAACATTCTTGACGTGAAGACACATGCGCAATCGTTTGATACAGCTGTCGAGACAGTGCTACAATGGGCGAAAGAAGCCCGTCGCCGATATATTTCCACTTGCCCTGTTTATACAATCATGATGTGTCGAGAAAATCCGTCTGTTAGCAAAGCGGTAAACGGTGCGGACATGGTTGCAGCAGATGGGATGCCTGTCGTTTGGTTGCAACGTCGTCGTGGTTATCCTAACGCGCAGCGTGTCTATGGCCCCGATTTGATGCTTGCGGTGTGTGAACAGTCCGTTCGAAAGGGAATTAAGCATGTTTTCTGGGGGGGAGAACCGGGGGTAGCAGAAATACTCGCGGCTCGGCTTCAAGAACGCTTTCCCGGTTTGCAGGTTGTGGCAACATTTTCGCCGCCGTTTCATGCGCTTACTGACGAGCCGGACACAGAGGCCATTGCCCGGCTGAATGTTTTGGATGCGCAAATCGTTTGGGTCGGGCTAGGTTCGCCAAAGCAAGATTTGTGGATGGCGCAGCATCGTCGTTATTTGACGGCACCTGTGCTCATTGGTGTTGGTGCCGCGTTCGACTTTCTTGCCGGTACAAAGCGACAAGCACCACGATGGATGCAGCGTATCGGGCTTGAATGGTTCTATCGCCTCATTGGCGAACCACGTCGTTTAGGGCGGCGGTACATCGTCTATAATCCACGTTTTGTGTGGGCGCTTTTGCGACATCGCTTCCGCCCTTCATCATGATGATATAATTTGTCTTATGCTGTACAATGACCCTATGTCGATTATCTATTGAGAATGTTTATGGCAACAACCAAGCAAACACATGAGGAACATCTATTTGATTTCCCTCATCTTATACAAAAATTTAATCGTCCCTTGCTGATCGAATTTCTAGCGAGTTACAGTATTCTTTTTGCGGCGATGTTGGTTGCCGTCAACTTTCGACTGCGCATACCCTTTGGTAAAACATTGGGCGACATTTATGTTGCTCAACCTCCATTGCTCTATCCATTTATGATATTTAGTGTTTTGGTTGTCACCGCCTTTGCGGCTTCTTTGCGAGGTGAATCGACACGATTTTCTTTTTCGCATCGGATGGCGTTGCAAACATTCGCAGCCCTGATGATAGCAACAGGTTTCATCGTCACTTTTTTGCCGGACGTTTCTCTGTTACAGATGGCGTATTTTGAGAGCATCAGCATTGGGTTCATATTTCTGATTTATGTCTTGTTCCCTCGTCTGAGGGATCCTCGCTACGAAGATGACATACAAGCATATTTGATGAAGTTATATCATAATCGTGCCTTACTCACACTCTGGATTCGTTACACGATTCGTTCTCGCTATAGTCAAACATTTCTCGGTATCATCTGGATCATCATTCAACCTTTGAGCTTGTCGTTGGTGCTCGCGTTGGTTTTTGGAAAGTTTCTACCGCGAATGGATGTCGGTGAGGTGAATTTTGTTTCTTTCTTCTTGCCGGG
Organism: Chloroflexota bacterium; assembly: GCA_003695675.1. Taxonomy (GTDB): domain Bacteria; phylum Chloroflexota; class Anaerolineae; order Aggregatilineales; family Phototrophicaceae. The sequence continues at coordinate 13,296 of RFIA01000194.1, read as the reverse complement.
TTTTGTTGCCTGGCAATTATTTTCACATGTTATCATCATTGGAACGAACAGCATGATTAGGGGCATGGGCTTGATTAATCAAGTGTATTTTCCGCGTGAAGTGCTCATCTTGGTTCATACTGGGGAGGCGTTGGTTGACCTTGTCTTTACGTTCGCAGCAATGCTTGTTGTCAACGGATTGGTTGGTTTGTGGCCCAATCCAGCATTCATTTATTTGCCGATCCTCATTTTTATTCAACTGACCCTCATGTTAGGGTTTGTCTTTTACCTGAGTTTTTTCGCGGTGCTTATTCGAGACATACCACAACTCATCGGGGTTATCTTACGGGTGATGTTTTATCTTACACCTGTTATTTATCCGGCGGACCGAATTCCTGAAAACTTAAGATGGCTTATTCTATTTAACCCACTCGTACCGGTTATTAACGGTTATCGTGAAGTCATTCTGTTCAATCGACCTCCCGATTGGGTGGCATTATATTATCCTTTTGTGGTTGGCATGATTCTAATGTTCACCGGATATTTGTATTTCAAAGCGAATGAATCAAAGATTTCGGATTATGTATGAGCAATACTGCAAACACAAAACAATACACCGACGATGAAATTGTCGTTATTGTTGACAATGTATCAAAACGTTATGTTCGCAATGAATTTCGTCCTTCATTACGCCATGAAGCCGGGTCGTTTATCAAGCGGAGGTTGGGGTTATCTGCTGGACTTCCATGGCAAAGTGAGCCATTCTGGGCGCTCAAAGATGTTACGTTTTCTGTAAAACGTGGCGAGGGCGTGGCAGTAGTCGGGCGCAATGGTGCGGGTAAAACGACTTTGCTGCGCATCCTGACGGGTATTAGCAGGCCGACAACTGGCCGGGCGGAAGTACGCGGTCGTTTTGTGACGTTGATGTCTCTTGGTACCGGTTTTGACAATGAACGTAGTGGACGAGAAAATATATACTTGAATGCCGCGATACATGGTTTTCATCCCGATGATGTTAAAGATAGTATCGAAACCATCATCGATTTTTCTGAACTCGGTGATTTTATTGACCGCCCAATCAAATATTATTCGGCGGGGATGCGTGCGCGGCTTGGGTTTAGCATCGCGATATTTACATTTCCGGACATCATTCTTGTGGATGAAGTCCTTGCTGCTGGTGACACAGCTTTTAAACAAAAATGCATCGCCAAGATTGATGAATTACGCGACAATCAAGAGCAAACGATTATTTTTGTATCGCACTCAGATGAACAGATCAAGCAAATGTGCGAACGTTCAATTCTCCTCCATCGTGGTGAACTCCTCTGTGACGGGCCAACGGATGATGTGCTGGCTGAATATCATCATCTTTTGAAATCCGACCAAGCGGGTCGTCGTACAGTCCGTTGATTTAGCCACATTTAGATGATTTGCGCGCCCCAATCTTTAGCCACAAAATGTGCTCAAGGTGAAATCAAAAATGCCCGTATATACAGGGCACTTTGCATTGTATTTGGCAAATTGTTTGCGGCCTATTCTTCTCCTTCTTGTTGTTCGGCGCGTCTTTCGGCATTTCGTTTTGCTATGATCGAGTCGACGCCAAGAGCAAGAATGGTAATGCCGATGAATCCCCCCATCCAAACACCACCGAGAATTAAATTTTTGATCAGAAATAGGGCTTCATCCCAAAATGTCATGAGAGTGTCTCCATAAATTGTATATCGCAAGTGCGAATAGTATAACGCACGATGTCGAATTTCGTCATACCTGAATTCGTTACCAACCAGATTGTGTTTCTTCGATGAGTTGGTCAACTACTGCTTTCAACGCATCCTGCTTTGAATCGCCCGCATCGATTCGCTTGCGATAAGTCGCGAGTTGGCGGTCGGCACTGGAACCGTTTTTGAGAATCGTATGCACATAATTGACATCATCGCGGGTGCCTAATTCGTCGAGCACATCGTCGATGACTTCAAGTAACTCGCGGATCAAGAAGCGCAGGGGCACTTCTTCAGCAATGCCAAAGTCGATCAATTTGCCATCAATACCATATCGCACCGCACGCCACTTGTTCTCGGCGATGAGTTCTGAGCGATAGACCCGCCAACTGCGATTTTGATTGCGCAGTTTTATCAGCTTAGCGACGAGTGACTGAATGATCGCCGCGATACAAATCGCTTCATCAACTGTTGTGCAGGCATCGGCGACACGAACTTCGAGCGTGCCGAGTCCCGGTTGCGGTCTTGCATCCCACCAGATTTTTGTCGCATCAGGATTATTCTCATCTTTGCCTTTGCCGAGTGAGCCAACCTTGCTCAATATTGTGATGAATTGTTGATAATCTGAAAACGAGGAGAATGATGGCGGAATACCTGTGCGGGGCAGGCTTTCAAAGATGATGCTGCGGTAGCTTTTGAGACCGGTGTTACGTCCATGCCAAAAGGGGGAACTTGTCGTCAATGCCAAAATGTGGGGTAGAAAATATCGTAATTGATTTTGAATATCGATGAGCAGTTCCAACGCTTCTGGTGTTTTACCGAAACCCAGATGAATGTGCATCCCAAAAATTAAGAGGCGTCGCCCGACTTCTTGCATCGATGTTTCAAGGTCTTTATAACGTTCGCCTTCCGAGATTTCTTGTTCTTCCCAACGTGAGAAGGGATGTGTCGAAGCTGCTGCGATGACGCAATCATTTTCGTTGGCAATCTCGCCGACTGCACTGCGCAAACGAATTAACTCTTCGCGTGCTTCTTGAATGTTCCGGCAAATGTGACTGCCCACTTCAACCTGTGATTGCATAAATTCTTGTTTGACTTGATCGCCAAGTACAACTCGTCCACGATTAATTAATTGTTGGACGTAAGAAGTTAAAGCGCGAGTTTCAGGATCGATGATCTGATATTCTTCTTCAATACCAATAGTGAGCGGTGCTCTAAGCATGATGATCCTTTCTCATCAGCAGATTGAGCGAACGGATTTTTACCAAGACCTCAACTATACCCACTACTATATCCAATGGAAGGTTTTGTAGCAATCTAGGGAGCTAACAAAAAACAGCGCCTAGAAAGCGCTGTTGATGATGCGTATTGCTAGGCAATCTTTCTGCTCACGATTTCACGATTCTGCCGCCAACTTCCGCATCATCGGTGATACAAGTTCATACGCAGCGCGGAGTGCATTCGTAATCGCTTCTTCGGGATTTGCCTCGTTGACAAAATCATCATACATGAACATCGCGCCAGGCCCAGACCATGTAACCCATTGGCCATTATAGGGGAGTGGGGGACGTTCGGTTTCAGCTTCGGGGAGTTCTGCTGGGTGTGGCCACGCATAAAAGTATAAATAGGGGCGGTCTGGCGTACCAGGCGAAAAGCCGAAGTTCATTTGTGGGTCTTTGTGTTCATCTACACCGGCGGGAAACCACAATGTGCTTAGGTCGAAGCCATGTGGCCAGAGCACAATCGGAGATTGCGCACCGAAGACAGTTGCTTTGAAGCGAGCCATTGCAGTATAAACACGCCACTGTGCTTCGGCATAGTCTTTGGCTAACGATGGATTGAAATCATAAGGCGTTGTTTCGGTTACTTTACTGCGATTCGGTTCAAACTCATGACCGGCTTTTTCAAATTCAGCGAAGACAGCATCGAAAAGCGAGGTTTGATTTTTGCCCTGCAAAGTCACACCAAAAACTTCTGCACCGTCTCGCTCATAAATTACCGCGCCACGACCATAATCCAGCTTTAGTTCGCCACCGAAATTCAACGGCCCGGTTGTTGCGCCATACGGTGTCGGCCAAGTGCTGTAATGCAACTCGTTGGGTTGTTCTTCTGAGCCAAGCAAGCGGGTTGAACGTAACGGTTGTAAGGATTGATGCAAGGCTGCACGAGTGCTTTCCCAGTTATTTAAGGGGGGTAATGAAGCCATGAAACATTCTCCGTGTTGTAATTTTAAGTTTAAATGCAAAATGATGATAATGTCTGCTCTATTGCGCCATAGCAATTTCACTGACGCACCGAAAACGGCGGTGCTTACCGCCGTTTCGAGCCGAGGTAATAGGTAAACAGTTGCTGTGTGATCGAAATCTTACATCTATACCGGGAAGATATTGAGAATGTTGTCAATACTCCACACAGCCCATGCGCCAGTTGCCAACATGACGACTTCGCTTGCGATCATGACAACATTTTGCCCTTGATCGACACGAAAACACGGATTAACGTTAATGTCTTTCGGCTTCACACCGGCAGTCGCCAGATAATTCAGATTCAGAAATATCGCAACGATTAATGCCACGGGTGTGAAGAAGCCGAAGGTGATGCCAATGCCGACTCCCAGTTCACCAAGAACGATGAGGTACGGAAACATGGTTTCATTGATGGTCAGCAAGCCACGCAGTGCCCGACCAAATGCAGGCACAGGATGATTGTCGGCTAAGCTAAGCGTCCAACCCATCATACCACCATTGATGAATTTGCTCAGGTCTTTGTGGAAAACACTTTTGATCCACCATAAACCAACCGCAATGCGTAGGATGGCCAGCCAGTGCTCGACAGTGAGCGAATCAGAGAGAAACATGGAGCAGTCCTTTCTCCAGATTAAAAAATGAAGCCCATTATTTCATCTACACAATTACTTGTTTGACGCACTCATAAAGAAGTCTCTTTCGTAATGTATAACTTGTTGACAGCCCGATGCGTCATAACCTCAAACCAATGACTGTGCTGCAAGCGCGGCGCCAATAATACCCGCTTCATTGCGTAATTTTGCTGGGACGACTTCCGTTTTTACCGTCAGACGTGGTAAAAACTTTTCATGCTTTTTGCTGACACCGCCTCCGATGATGAATAAATCCGGCGAAAATAAGCTTTCGATGTGCAGCAGGTATTCATCTAGGCGCTTTGCCCATTTCTTCCAGCTCAGGTCTTCCGCTTCACGGGCGCGATTGGATGCTCGTTCTTCGGCGTCCACATCATGGAGATAGACATGACCGAGTTCTGTATTGGGGACGAGGATGCCATCAACAAACAAGGCGCTACCGATTCCGGTTCCTAGCGTCAAAATCATGATGACGCCATCACGATCTTTTCCTGCGCCGAATTGCACCTCGGCATATCCCGCCGCATCCGCATCATTGAGCAAGAACGTCGGGCAGCCAGTCCGCTCTTGAATCATCTGTTGTCCCGGTGTGCCTATCCATTCATCTTCGACATTTGCCGCACTATACACGACTCCGCGTTTGACGACAGCCGGAAAGGTGCAACCAATCGGGCCATTCCAGTCAAAATGCGTCGCGATTTGTCCGACAACTTCGATCACATTTTCTGGAGTCGAAGGCTGTGGTGTGGGGATGCGATGACGTTCAGCGATTAACGTCCCTTTATTTGTATCGACAGGTGCGCCTTTGATGCCCGACCCACCTATATCTATACCAAGAACTTCCATCGTCTATGTTTGCCCTCCGCCATATTCTTGTAGCAAACAGGCGACTAGAGCTGTCCACCCAGTTTGATGACTTGCGCCTAGCCCGACGCCGGTATCGCCATGAAAATATTCGTAAAACAGAATTAAATCTTGCCAGTATGGGTCGTGTTGCATATATCGGTTATGTCCCATTGTTGCGCGTGTCTGATGATTTTCTGCGTCTCGCCGAAATATTTGGATAAGCCGGTTGGCGATTTTCTCACCAACTTGGTCGAGGGTGACGCCATTTCCGGAGTGTGTCGGAAATTCCACAGTCAGTGTATTGCCATAATAATGATAATATTTGCGGAGCGATTCAATCATCAAGTAATTGAGCGGAAACCAAATTGGCCCGCGCCAATTGGAATTGCCGCCGAATAATCCACTATTCGATTCAGCCGGTTCGTAATGAACGATATGCTCACGACCGTCGAGTCGAAAGTGAAAAGGCTGCTCTGCATAGACACGAGACATCGACCGCAATCCATAATCCGACAAGAATTCTGCTGTGTCAAGCATCCGTGTCATGATGCGCTTGAGTTTGTCATCATCAATGATTGATAGGAGGCGGCAATCGTATTGGCCTTTTTGGGTCAACGACGCAACATTTTTGATCAAATGGGGACGATATTGGATAAACCATTCCATGCGGCGGCGGAATCGTGGCAGTTGCTCAAGAAGGTCACCATCAAGAATTTCGACTGCAAATAAGGGAATTAACCCGATGAATGAGCGCAATTTGAGCGCGTTATAATGTCGTCCGGGCATAGACAATACATCGTAAAAGAAGCCATCTTCATCGTCCCACAAACCGATACCACGACCATCCATATCATAAATTGCATCGGCGATATATATAAAGTGCTCGAAGAATTTGGTAGCTACGTCTTCATAAGCCGGTTTCGTTCGTGCTAGCTCAAGCGCGATGGCAAGCATATTCAGGCAATACATACTCATCCATGCCGTGCCGTCGGCCTGTTCTAAGACGCTTTCGCCTAGTAGGGGAGTGTTGCGGTCGAATACTCCAATGTTGTCGAGGCCAAGAAAACCACCTTCGAAAACATTATTCTCATCGCTATCTTTTCGATTGACCCACCACGTAAAGTTGAGCAATAATTTGTGGAAGACTTTTTCGAGAAATACCGTATCTTTTTCGCCAGTTATTCGAGCCGTGATATGGTAGACCTGCCACGCAGCCCATGCGTGTACGGGAGGATTGACATCGCTGAATGACCACTCATACGCAGGAATTTGTCCATTCGGGTGCATATACCACTCGCGCAACAGAATGATGATTTGTCGTTTCGCCCATTCCGGGTCAACAAGTGCGATGGGGATACAATGAAAAGCCAAATCCCAAGCGGCAAACCAAGGATATTCCCATTTGTCGGGCATCGAGAGGACATCCAGTGCATACAAGTGAGTCCATCTTGCATTGCGTCCATGTCGGCGGTTTGAAGAGGGGTGGGGTGAAGCCGGGTCACCATCTAGCCACAGTTCGACGCCATAATGATAAAATTGCTTCGACCACAGCAATCCTGCGAGTGCTTGTCGTTGAATGTGTCTCTCATCAGCATTCAATGATGGTGGATGTATCGTGTCGAAAAAATTATCCACTTCTTGAATACGTTGCGCAAAAATATGGTCGAAGTCATCAAACGGCATTTCAAGCTCTGTGTTGACGAAGCGTGTGTGGACAACAAATGCTTCACCCGGTTGGACAACACAGTGAAGATGTGCTGCGGCTTTTGAGCCATGTTGCTTGGGGTTGACCGCATCGTTACGCCCGTGAACGATGCGGTCATTGATGCCATCTTTGGTATATGGCGACTCGTTTTCGATGTGATACAAACGCTGCTTGTTCGTCACGTTGTCTGTGAACAAGACGTCTGTTTCTTGCTCGATATACCACCATCGTTCACCGAGATGACGGTGTTTCGTATAGACAGTGCCGGGCTTTTTGAGATGTAGTTGTGGATGTTCAGGGTTGTACCCCCATGACCATGTGTTGCGATACCAAAGATGCGGCAGAATGTGCAAGGGTGCAGCTTCATCGCTACGATTGATAGCTGTGATGCGGCAGAGGATGTCTTCTTCATCGGCTTTCGCATATTCGATGAATATATCGAAATATCGATTGGTTTCGAACACATCCTGTAAGGCATCGATCAACTCGTACTCATCAGTATCGCGCCCACGTTTTTGATTTTCAACAATCAATTGCTCATACGGAAACGCCACTTGTGGGTATTTGTAGAGCATTTTCATGTACGAGTGAGTTGGTGTGTTGTCGAGATAAAAATAATATTCTTTGACATCTTCGCCATGATTGCCTTCGGGATTGCTGAGGCCGAAAAAACGTTCTTTCAAAATTGGGTCTTGTTCATTCCAGAAGGCGACCGCTAAGCATATATTCTGGAAGCGATTACAAACACCGGCGATTCCATCTTCGCTCCAACGATAGGCACGGCTGCGAGCATGGTCATGAGGAAAATAACGCCATGCGTCACCGTTGGCGCTGTAATCTTCACGCACCGTGCCCCATGCACGGTCGCTGACGTATGGCCCCCAATTCTTCCAATCTGCTGCGCGTTGTTTCGACTCAATGAGTCGCTGGTGTTCGGCAGTTTGTTTTCGCTGCATATCCTTCGCCTTTGTGCGGACTAATTTACCTTACGATGAGGCGGATGTCGAATTTCTTATGCGTCTCTGCGGTTCAATTTCTTTCACTATTTGAGCGATTCATAGCAATATGCTGAATAGTCACATCATATTTTGCTGGTGGAATTTAACACCTATCACTTGACGTATGCCGATGTAGTGTTACAAATGGACGTTATGGACTTTATGTGCGCAAAGGAAAATTCGCATGGCTAATTTTGATTTGATGCGGCAACTCACACGCGGTGAAGGCGGTAAAATTATTTTGCTTGTGATGGATGGTTTGGGTGGTTTGCCGCGTGAAAGTGATGGGCTGACCGAACTCGAAGCAGCGCATACCCCCAACCTCGACCGATTGGCAAAAGCAGGTAGTTGTGGTTTGAGTATTCCGGTTGCGCGTGGGGTTGCGCCGGGTAGTGGCCCTGCACATCTTGCATTATTCGGTTATGACCCGCTTGTCTATGATGTTGGGCGTGGGGTGTTGGAAGCGACCGGCATTGGCATGGAAATTGGTGATGGTGATGTCGCTGTGCGTGGCAATTTCTGCACAGTGAATGCTGATGGTATCATCACCGATCGACGTGCTGGACGCATTTCAACTGAAGAAGGCCGGAAGCGCGTCGAATTGTTACAAGATATTTCGTTGCCCGGCATTGAGTTTGATGTACGGGCTGTGAAAGAATATCGTTTCGGTCTCGTCATGCGGGGCGAGGGTTTGCATGGCGACATTGCCGACACCGACCCGCAGCAAACCGGCGTGGCACCACTTCCTGCACGGGCAAATAGACCCGAAGCCGAACGCACTGCAGAATTGGTCAATCGATGGATTGAAGTGGCTAAAGAACGCCTCAAAGGACATGAACCCGCAAATATGCTGACGTTGCGCGGTTTCTCGATGGATCCTGCTTTGCCGAAATATGCCGATGTCTACAAACTCAAAGCCGCCTGTGTCGCTGTTTATCCGATGTATAAAGGGGTTAGCAAATTGGTCGGCATGGAGGTGATTGCGACCAATCCAGATGATTCGACACAAGATGAATTCAACAAAGTGGCTGAAATTTGGAATGAGTATGATTTTGTTTTCTGCCATATCAAGTATACCGATAGCCGTGGTGAGGATGGTGATTTCGACGCGAAGGTCAATGTCATCGAGGATGTTGACGCTGCATTGCCGACACTGCTCGATTTAGACCCGGCTGTGCTGATAGTCACCGGTGACCACTCAACACCGGCGACATACCGTGCGCATACATGGCATCCTGTGCCGACTCTGTTGTGGTCACCGGGTACACATATACCTGACCGCGCCACTGCTTTTGGTGAACGTGAGTGTATGGCCGGCGCATTAGGTCAATTCCCGGCGACAGATTTAATGCCGCTTGCACTTGGACATGCGAGGCGTTTGGTCAAATACGGTGCGTAATTCATGTCCATTGGTACAGTACCGATTGTGCCCCGATGTGCGATGCTTGATTTTGTATGACGGATTATAGTTAAAGAGGTGATAGAACCCGTCACACCATCGAAATTAAAATATATCTGGGGAGAATAATATGGTTGTTCGAGAAGCTGAAGGATATGTATTCGCGGCTAAACTCATGGATATTCGTGAGCGCGGGTGTTTGACCATACAACTCAATGGACATACGATTGTCTTCTTTGCGTATGGCGATGATGTCTATGCCGTCGATAATCGTTGCCCGCACATGGGCTTTCCACTCGACAAAGGCACCGTGCATGACGGCATTTTGACGTGTCATTGGCATCATGCGCGTTTTGATCTCGCCAGTGGTGGCACATTCGACCAATGGGCAGACGATGTGCCGTCATTTCCGGTTGATGTGCGCGGTGATGAAGTGTGGGTTGATTTAAGACAACGGACTGACCCGCTTGAACATTATCGCAAACGTCTACGTGACGGTCTTGAGCGCAATTTGTCACTCGTCGTTGCGAAAGGCGTCATCCATCTGCTTGATGGGGGTATACCGGCGGATGAGCCATTCCGTATCGGTGTTGAGTTCGGCGCAAAGTATCGACAATCGGGATGGGGACAAGGGTTGACGATCCTCGCCTGTATGCGAAATCTGTTGCCCCATCTCAATCGGGAAGACCATTCGCGAGCATTATTTCATGGCCTTTCCGCCGTTGCATCCGATTCGAGTGGCGCTGCGCCGCGCTTCATGGTCAGTCCATTGCCGTTAGAATCGACGGATATTCCCACATTGAAACGCTGGTTTCGTCAATTCATTGAAGTTCGTGATGACGAAGGCGCAGAGCGTTGTGTAATTTCGGCGATTCGTGCCGGTGCAGACGATAAGCAAATGGCCGATATGATGTTCGCCGCCGCGACCGACCATCGTTATATTCAAATCGGGCATCCGTTAGACTTCACCAATAAAGCCTTTGAAACACTGGACATCATCGGTTGGGAACATGCCGAACTCGTGTTGAGCAGCTTGACACACGCTTATGCCGTTGCTGACCGGATGGAAGAGTCGAACGCATGGCGACATCCGATTGATTTGATCGAAATTTTAGATCAAACATTTGAACAATTGCCCGATGCGCTGGAGACTGGTCATAGTAAACGCAATGCTTGGGGGGGACGCAATGCTTTGATACCTGTGCTGCTTGATGATGACCCGCAGGCTATTGCGGATAGTCTGCTCAATGCGCTACGAGAAGGGTGTACTGAAGAACAACTTGCTGGTGTGGTGGCGTATGCGGCGGCGCTGCGGGTGGCGCGTTTTCATACCAGCAATGATTTCGGCGACTGGGATACGGCGCTGCACACGTTCACTTTTGCCAACGCGGTGCAGCATGGTTTGCGGCGTGTCAACTCGTTTGATTTATTGCGCGGCGTTTTCGATGCGGCGATGAGTGTTTATCTTGATCGCTTCCTCAATATTCCAGCGGCGCGTATTCCTGAACCAACTGAGACAGTCGATAACCCCGCTGTATTGCTTGACGAACTCGAAGCGCTGCTTAATCAACAGCAGCAAGTCAATCAAGCAGCGAAGCTCGTCGCGCTTTATTTGCATAGCGGTGGCGATGCCGATGCGTTGCTGGCAAAATTGGGTTATTTATTGTTGCGTGAAGATCGTGATTTCCACACCATTCAAACGATTGAAGCCGCCTTCGCACAATATCAATTGCTGCGTGGTCAGCCCGAAGCCGCCCATGTGCTGATTGCCGCAGCACGTTATCTGGCTGCGCATTCACCGACGGTACGCAGGCAGGGGCAAGTTTATCAAATTGCACATCGGCTCGCACGCGGTGAACACTTGTTTGAAGATGAGTAACATTTGCTCAAAAACGATACAAACAGGGCGCAGCATCTCGCTACGCCCTGTTTGCATCACAATGCTTGGAAGACGGTCTTCATCGCTTCAATGGTCGTCTCAATCTCGGTCGCCCCGTGTGTGCTGCTGACGAATCCCGCTTCAAATTGACTCGGTGCGAAATAGACTCCTCGCTCTAACATAGCGTGGAAGAAACGCCCATAACGCTCAGTGTCTGCATATTGTTTCGCCGAAGCGTAATCTGTGATAGTTGCATCTTGTTCTCGCAAGAAGTAGAAACCGAGCATCGTCCCGGCATGAGCGACTTGTACAGGAATATTCACCTCATTCGCTGTTTGCTCAACACCTTCTGCAAGTTGTGCCGTCGTTTGTGCAATCGTGTCAAAGACACCCGGTTGGAGTAATTCACGGATGGTCGCGAGTCCGGCCGTCATCGCAAGTGGATTGCCGGAAAGCGTTCCGGCCTGATACATTGGCCCCGCTGGTGCGACCGTTTGCATAATCTCGCGTTTGCCCGCATAGGCGCCGACAGGCAGCCCGCCGCCGATGACTTTGCCGAGACAGGTGATGTCCGGGTCGAGATTCCAACGTTGTTGTGCGCCGCCCGGTGCGACACGAAAGCCGGTCATGACTTCATCCATGATGAACAAAGCGCCATGTTGTTTGCATAGATCGTGCAGCCCTTGCAAATACCCGTCGTGTGGCATGACGAACCCCATATTGGCCGCAATCGGCTCGACGATAATCGCCGCAATGTCATCCGATGATTGCTCGAAAAGTTGTTGCACAGCATCGAGGTTGTTGAATGGGGCGGTCAATGTATCGGCTGTTGTCGCAGCCGGGACGCCCGGCGAGTCCGGTAAGCCAAGTGTGGCGACGCCACTGCCCGCTTGCACAAGCAGCATGTCGGCATGACCATGATAGCAACCGGCGAACTTGATGATTTTGCTGCGTCCGGTATACGCCCTCGCAAGACGCAGGGCACTCATGGTTGCTTCTGTGCCACTATTGACGAATCGTATCATCTCAATTGAGGGCAAAGTCTCAATCACAAGTTGCGCGAGTTCATTTTCAAGCACAGTCGGCGCACCGTAACTTGTACCTTTTGTGATTGCATCTTGTAACGCAGAGACGACCTTTGGGTGGGCGTGTCCGAGCGTTAGCGGCCCCCATGAGAGCACATAATCGATGTATTTATTGCCATCAACATCCCATATATAAGCGCCTTCGCCGCGTTCGATAAAGCGCGGTATACCACCCACACTGCGAAACGCCCGTACCGGGCTGTTGACACCGCCGGGTATCAAACGCTGTGCTTCGGCAAAATAATGTTCAGATTGTGTCGTTGTCATGACGAAATCAAAAACTCCTCACAGGCGAATCGCTATTTTTGTTGGGTGATCTTCTCAACAAGTTGCCGTGCTTGATACACGCAGTCGGGCACGCCGATGCCGCGAAAGGCGCTACCTGTGACGTAAATGCCGTCCGGTAGATGGTCTTCAATCGTAGCGATGCGCTCAAGATGCCCGACATCATATTGTGGATTGGCACATGGCCAACGATAGAGACGATGAAAAAGAGGTTCAGCCTGAACGCCGAGAATATCACGCAATTCTTCGCGGGCGATGGCAACGAGTTCTTCATCTGTACATTGCATGATGTCAGGATTGCGCGAACCGCCGAAGAATACGCGAAGCAGTGCATGATTATCAGGAGCGCGACACTTGAATTTTGTCGATGTCCATGTCAGCGCGTTGATGCGGCGTCGCTCTGTACGCGGAATCACGACTCCGAAGCCATCAAGGGGATGCGGCACATCTTCACGACGAAAAGCAAGTGAGGCTGTTCCAGTCGCGACATAGCGAATTTGTTTGAGTTGCTGCGCACTTTCAGG
>RFIA01000193.1 GCA_003695675.1 Chloroflexota bacterium | reverse complement strand
CACAAGCATTTCAGCTATCAGGTTGTCAGCTTTTTAATCCTTGATGAGCTAACATGCTGACAACCTGACACGCTGAATATTATTAGTCGTTATTACCGTCCCCCGTCGGCGGCGACGAATACGACGAACTAGAGTGTAGAGGGGTTATGCGGGTTCTGTCTTTGTCGATGGATTTTCGTTGGTTACATCGACTTTGCCAGCAATTTCGAGCACGCGCTTTTTCTCGACGATTTCATGCTCTAACAACTCATGAGCGAGTTGCTCCAATTTGTCGCGATTTTCTGTCAGCAGGGCGCGAGTTTTCACATGCGCTTCTTCGACAAGACGCCGGACTTCCGTGTCGATACGGGCGGCTGTTTCTTCGCTATACTGCCGTCCCTGAGAGAGCGAATAACCGAGAAACGGCTGCCGGTCATCATCGCCAAAATTCAGTGGCCCAATTTCATCGGTCATGCCCCATTGAGCTACCATGCGCCGCGCCAAAGATGTGACTTGTCGCAAGTCATTCTCGGCGCCGGTTGTGATGCTGTCGAAGATGATCTCTTCGGCTGTGCGCCCGCCGAGCAAGACATTCATCCGCGCTTCAAGATATTCGCGTGAATAATTGCGCCGGTCGTCGCTCGGCAGTTGCGCGGTGACGCCGAGCGCCTGACCACGCGGCACAATCGTCACTTTGAGCACCGGGTCGGAATGTGGTGTTAGCGCCGCGACAAGCGCATGACCGGCCTCGTGATAAGCGACGACTTCACGCTCTCGTGGGTCGGCTAATGGGGGACTTTCTGTACCGAGCACAATGCGGTCAAACGCTTCGGCGAAATCTAGGCCGGTAATCTGCTTGCGATTATTGCGAGCTGCCGAGAGCGCCGCTTCGTTGGCGAGGTTGGCAATGTCAGCACCGGAAAATCCAATCGTCGCTTGCGCCAACTCGCTGAAATCAACATCGGACGCGAGCGGTTTGCCGCGTGTGTGAATTTTGAGAATCGCTTCGCGCCCGGCGCGGTCGGGCAAAGCGAGTGTCACTTGCCGGTCGAAACGTCCCGGACGCAGCAGCGCCGGGTCGAGCACATCCGGGCGATTGGTGGCCGCGATGACGATGACGCTTTCGGACTGGTCGAAGCCGTCCATTTCGGCCAACATTTGATTGAGGGTTTGCTCGCGTTCATCATTGCCGCCGCCGAGACCGGCACCGCGTTGGCGACCGACCGCATCAATTTCGTCGATGAAGATGATGCTCGGCGCGGCACTTTTGGCGCGTTTGAACAAATCGCGAACGCGCGACGCCCCGACGCCGACAAACATCTCGACGAACTCGGACGCCGTGATGCTGTAAAATGCAGCGTTCGCTTCGCCAGCGACGGCGCGTGCCAAGAGTGTTTTGCCGGTGCCCGGCGGGCCAGAGAGCAACACACCGCGCGGAATACGTGCGCCGAGTGAGATGTATTTGTCCGGCTCACGCAAAAAGTCGACGATTTCGACCAATTCGTTTTTGGCCGGCTCTTGCCCCGCGACATCATCGAAGGTGACTCCCGGCATTTGGGCATCATACTCACGCGCTTGCGAACGCCCAAAACCAAATTGACTGCCGATTTGTGCTTGTGTTCGCCGTGCTGACCACAAGAAAAATCCAAGCAGCAGCAAGATCGGGCCGAAGCCAAATAACAGCGACAAAATTGTAGACTGCCCGGCATTTTCTGCGACGATGGTTACATTATGTTCACGCAAAGTTGCGGGCAGGTCGCTATCTTCAATCGGCAACAATTCGGTCACAAAACGTTTCGACGTTTTCTGCTCGACGCCTGCATCGAGCAAGGCCGACCCGTCCGGCGGCCATGTAACTTCGGTCGCAAATTGGCCGCTCGCCTCGGTTTCAGAGATCGTCACTTCGGTGATATTGTCGGCTATGATTTGGTCGAAGAATACCGAGTATGGAATGTTAATCGGCTCACCATTGATGACATTATTGACGGCGCCGGGCAAGTTGATGAATGTCCACCCGATAATGAGCAGCAATAATGCAACCCACACCCAACTGGGAAGTTGAAAACGGGGCGGAAAGATATTCGGCGGTTTATTGTTATCGCCGTTGTTGTCGCCAGAAGGTCTTCTAGGTGGTGGAGACTGCATGACTATAATCCTTACTCAGAGGTCAATGGCCTGTGCAATACCCCTGCATTGTGAAAATGAGTTCAAGCTGTTCTGTCTAATCACCATATAGTGAGAACGTAAGAGATGTATAGGTATTATGGTTAAAGTTGTGTAAATGTTTCTTGGAGCGCTGGGTACAACGATTGATAGGTTTGATACGATTTTTCGTAAGCCAATTGTTGTTCGCTGGGTGTAACGGCGTCCTTAATCTGTATTGTTTGGGCACAAGCTGTCGCCACATCAGGATAGATATTTGCACCGACCGCCGCAAGCAATGCCGCGCCAAACGCGCCTCCCTCTGTTGAATTGGTTGTGACGAGTGTTGCGCCAAGTATATCTGCAAAAATTTGCTTCCACAACAGACTCTTCGCGCCGCCGCCACTGATGCGCACCTCGATTTTGTCCGGCAAGCCAGCGCGTGCGATCAATTCAAAGCCGTCCTTCAATCCGAATGCGACGCCTTCTAGCACCGCACGGACGAGATGGGCGCGAGTGTGACGCACGGTTAGCCCGACAAACGCGCCGCGAGCAAGTGGGTCGGGATGCGGCGTGCGTTCGCCCGTCAAATAGGGTAGGAAGAGGAGACCTTCGCTGCCCGGTGGAATCTCGGCGGCTGTTGCGACGAGTTCATCGAACGATTCGTTCGGGGCAAGCATGTCATGAAACCATTGTAAGCTGCCCGCCGCGCTCAACATGACGCCCATAAAATGCCACATCCCCGGCACAGCATGACAAAAAGCATGTAAGCGACCGTCGGGTTCATAAGCGTAATGGTCAAGCGGTGCGAAGACAACGCCCGAAGTCCCCACCGTCAGCGCGATGATGCTGGGTTTGACCGCGCCAACACCGACCGCCCCGGCCGCTTGGTCGCCGCCACCGCCGACGACCGGCGTCCCCGCTTTGAGGCCGGTCGTGGCGGTAGCTTCGGCGCTGATGACACCGGTAATTTCTGTGCCCTCATGCGTTGGCGGCAACCATGCCGATGGGATTTCCAGCGCGTCGATCACTTCCTGCGACCATGTACGATTGGCAACATCAAGCAGCGATGTCCCGGCAGCACCGGCGAGGTCAGTCGCGTATTCCCCCGTCAACTTCAGACGAATGTAATCTTTCGGCAGCAAAATATGCGCGACCCTCGCATAAACTTCCGGCTCATGCTCGCGCACCCACAAAATCTTCGGCGCGGTGAAGCCCGTCAAAGCGCGGTTGCCTGTCAATTCAATCAGTCGTTCAAAACCGATACGTTCGGTGATGGCGTCGCATTGCGCTTGTGTGCGTTGGTCATTCCACAAAATGGATGGGCGCAATACCTCACCGCCCGCATCAAGCAAAACGAGGCCGTGCATTTGACCGGTCAAGCCAACGGCTGCGATGTCATCCCCTACTAGATGCGCATCTTGCAACGCCGACCGGATCGACTGCTGCATACCATCCCACCAATCATGAGGATTTTGTTCGCTCCATAACGGTTTGGGCGTGCTCAGCGTCTGCGCTGTTGTATGCGAAGCGATCACCGTTCCGGCTTCGTCGATAATCAGAGCCTTTGCGCCGGTTGTGCTTATATCCAGTCCGAGTAAGTATGACATGATGTTCCTTCCACTTGTTTGAACACGATAATTTGGTGAGTTTGGCGATCAATTCCTACAAGTTACGACAATTTGGACAAACATTTATGGTTTAGAGAGGTGAATCCAATTATAATAAATTGACGATTCATTTAGGATGTATTATGGCAACCAACGAACCCCGTGAACCGGATCCTCAATATGAAGATCGAACAATCTCGTCGCGCCCCCCGATGATACTGCATGATTCGCCGGGACAGCAATTAGTTGATGCAGTTGCTCGCTCGACTGAGGAATTTCCGATTGTCAACCCCACACCCTCCGAAATTGTACGCGACATGAAGGCCGCTTTGGCGAATGTGCCGTGGACGTTGCAACAATTTTTCAATGGCGAAATTGATCTCGGCAGTGAATTATTCAAACGCTTCCCAAGTATGCCGTTGATGTCGTCAATCAGCTTTCGTGAGCTAGAAACAAAGACTCGTCGCGGCGTCGCGACACTCACGTCGCAAGACCGCTCGGCAATGGTCATGGTTGATGTGCATGAGCGCACAAGGGAGATGCAATATTCCTTCACAATGGGTTCCATGTTGACGTTTCGCTTTCAATTGAACGATTTGTCCGACATGGATCGCGCACGTTGGCTCAAATTGATGCGGCGCGACTTGACGCGGCGCGATCAAGGGCGGCTGGCCTTTTTATGGGGGCAATTTCGCTGGCGACGAGATTATCTCATTTGCATCAAACGCCCTTATTTTGCCAGCATGTTGGCATTTTCGCCAAATAATTTTGAAGCTGCCGTTCGTATGACTCCAGAGGTGCTTATGCAGTTTCTTGATTGGGTAGAAACATTTTGGTCACCGACAATAACGGCAGACGAGCAATCGTCCGATTGGGTGACGTGGTAACGGAGACAGCAAACGGCCATTGATGGCTGTTTTTGATTCTGGTACAAACGAGTCGATTGCATTTTAGCCAATGTCGTTGTCCAACATATCGAGAATTTCTGCATCAACGTGGATGTCAAATTTTCTAGCGAATAACTGTCCCGAATCTTTTAACCGTTGATAATCTTGCTTGGTGATAATCTTGGGATGCGAATTTTTCTGTGACCAATCCACATAGCGCAATTTGTCATTGACTACGGTATCGCGAAGTTGTGAATTCATGAGCACGGTCTGAAAAAACATTTCATCGGCATTTTGTGTTCGCATATAGAAATGCACCATTTGTTGCCCCAAATCTGATCTTACGAACTGATTGACATAAGATATGCCGTTGCGAGCGAGGGTAACCGCCGCCGACCCGCCGTAAAATTGATAATTACCCGGCAATTTTCGTGTTGTAAATGGCAGTATTGGTGTGATGTGTTTCATCAATTTGGGTGGGTTTTGTCGCGCAGCGAAAGGCGGGTACGTGATTTTCTTGCTGCCAAATCGAAGGT
>RFIA01000192.1 GCA_003695675.1 Chloroflexota bacterium | reverse complement strand
GTCAATCTCTCGCGGGAAGAGACCCGACTGCCCGGCGATGCCAACGTGCGGCACATATCCCCAACCGGTGCGCCATTGCATCTCGGCGACTTTGGGGACGCCATACGTCGGTTTGGGACTCATCTTCTCGAAGCTAAAGCGGCCATTGCCGAAGGCGCGGATGTTTTCTTGGATGAGTTGTGAACTGAAATCGACATTGCGATAGTAATGGACATGATTGTCGAAGTTGATGACTTTGACGGTCATCGTGCTGCCTTGTTCCCAATCGCGGACAACACCGCCCTTGCCTTCTGAACCGAAGGCGGCGTAAGGATTGTCGCCATAAATTTCGTTGTTCATATAAGCGAGTATGATGTCATACGGGCCGAAGTCGCCTTCGCTGAGGCCGTCTTCCTGTGCGAGTACATCCCACGCTTCCGGCGGCAGAGTGCGTTGGTCGGCTGCCAAGCGCGTCCACTCGTGGAAGATGCCACGCGGCCCGACAGACGGATCGCTCAACATCTGCGCGATGGTGACAGCCGGCGCGCCATTCAGCGCGGCGAGCGCGACATTGTAGGCTTTCTTTTCCGGCGCGGCGTCGCCGATGTTGTCAATCGTCAAGTCTTCGCGGGTGCGTGTCGCGAACGACAAACTCGGCGGAATCAAGCCGCCATCGGCATTCGCTTCGACCACCGGTTGCAAGAATTGGACGCGCGGTGGATGCACGCCCCATCCCCAAATGTACATGCCGCGGGTGTGTAGAATAGTCGGGTAATTGATGGTGATTTCGCTCAACGTGCCCGCCGGGATGCTCTCGAATGTGCTGTCGAGACCGTGGAAGATACGCCCGAAGCCGTCATTGAGAATCGTCGTTGGGGCGAGGTCTTCTTGAATCAACGAGTAGATATGCCAATTGGCACGCCATGTGTCGAACGGGTGGGCTTCAAACGGCATCCGCAGCAAGAACAAATCGGAGTCGAGATTTTGCCCATACCACAGCATGTTAATATCGACTTCCCAAATGCGATGTTCTTCGCCATCGATGTCGCTGATGAAGGTCTCGCCCGTATCGCGCAGGCGCTTCATCTTGTATTCGCCTTCGATGTGGTCGGCGACGTAGGCGCCACGATTGTAATTGAGCAGTGCAAAACCGTCGTAGACGCGCCCTTGTGTGTTGCCGGTCAAGATGTCCATCGCTTCTTGCGCGGCTTCGCGCATTACAGCTTCATCGGTAGCTTGTGCCGCGTTATACATGCGCGTCAAGGCGAGTTCGAGGTCTTGATTCGGGTCACGGACACTTTCGATCCGATGCCCCATGATGCTGTCGGTCTCGAACAGATTCGTAACCTGCAAGTCGGTGACGTGTAGATTCGGGCGACCGTCAATCGCAGGCAAAGTGTGCGGAATGCGGACTTCACGTTGCATCGTGGCGCTCAGCACCGGGTCAACCGAATCGGGGAAGATAAAGTTGAAATCGTCCGGCAGCGCGACGCCTTGCGCACCGAATGCCCGCGATACATTGGAGATGAGACCGAAGCCGTCGAACGACATCCCCGCCGCGAGCGCGGTCATCGATGTCAGAAATTGACGGCGACTCAAGTGGAATTTTTTGCTTTCTGGCATGTATTGTACCCCCTTAATGAATGAATACTTTTAACGGGCAAGTCAAGCCTTGCCCATAGCTATGTAGGGGCGAGGTATACCCCTTGCGCATCAAAATAAGGATTTTCGCCTGCAAACCTCACCCCCGGACCCCCTCTCCGCACGCGGAGAGGGGGAGAAAAAGGCGCATCGGTCGCCGTGCAAGTCCCCTCTCCGTTTACGGGGAGGGGATTTAGGGGTGGGGTTGGGTGCGAAAAGTGAATCAGTTGATAAACTACGAGCTTATTTTGATGTCTGAAAGGCATACCTCGTCCACACACATTTGCAAATCGCAAGGGGGGCAGAGCGCGCTCTGCCCCGACGTGTGTTGATTAGCTCCGTTCGGCAGCTTGAACGAGTGGTTCAGGTGTGAGCGGAATCAAATCGGTTTCGGCATCTTGCGGGATCACACGCAGGATGCCCCATTGACCGGCTTTCTCATACGGCAGGCGATGATTGCCCCACAGATAATCGCCCGGTCGCAATTGCGGCCCGCCGGTGCTGATCAAATTGGCATTGAGCACCGCCGTCGGCGGCAGATAACGCGAACTGACGACATCTGAACCGGAGATTTGCGGTGTGAGCGCCCACTCGTGATTTTCCACGAAGAAGACTTGTGGTTGCTCACTGTAACCACTGACCACACGGAAGCGTACCGGCTCACCGGCGAAGCTCTCGAAGACGCCTGTCGCCGGGTCACCGAAGACGGCCGGATTGAACAGATTGGTCGAGAGTTCCATCAAGTCAGCCGGAATCGGATCGGCGTCGAGCAGCACGCCGTATTGGGCGCTGCGTAGGTTGAGCGGTTCGACGGCGTAATTGACTCCGACGAGCCGATTGACCTCTTGGTCGTAGGGCATCACAAACAGGCCGATGTCCGGGTCACTGTCGTGGAAGATAGTGACGAATTCACGGAAGTCGCCGACCTGCGGATTGCGGATGACGGCTGCGAGGCCGCTGTGCAACGGCTGCCCGGTGTATGGATGGAAGTATTCCGAGCCTTCCGGTTCGATGATGAGCGCACCGTACAAGCCTTCACGCGGGTTACGGAAGATATTGCCGAAGTCGCGGATGAGCACCGTACCGATTTCGGAGTCGGCGTAGTAGCGATAGGTGCGGCTTTGGCCGGGCAGCGCGGTCGAGTCCGGGTTGAAACCGAGTGTGATACCGAGCGATCCTTGCGGATTGAAAGCGAGTGCGTCGATGTGGAACGAAGCCGCCGAGGTTTCCATGCGGTTCGTGAAGTTGACGACGATGCAATCGCCATGATTGGCGCGGATGGCGAGCGGTTCTGGCCGCATATTGCCGCTGAGTATCGCTTGCACATCGGCGTCAAGCGCGTACATCTTGCCGGAACGGATACCGAGATTGGCGACATCGTTGAACATAATCGGGCGTTCTATCGCCGATACATCGAATGTGCGCAGCGGTGCGTCTGCCGGGCACGGGTCACCGGCATAATTGGCGACCGGCGGCGCCTCGCCGGTATGCGTCAACAGTGGGAAGCCGGCGCCTTCGGGCGGCGGTTCGCGACCCGGCAACGGTTGCAGGTCGGGTTGCAAGGTGTCGTAGACGCGCAAGATACCCCAACTGCCTTCGCGGAAGTGACGCTCTGCGCCGTTGTAGTACAAATAGTCACCGGGTTGACCGGCTGCACCTCCGGCGGCAGCGATGTAGGCATTGAAGCGCTCCGAGATGCCGACACCGAAGACCGTCATACCCGGCGATTCTTCGCGGAAGCGTTCCTGCCTGAAGGTGTGCCCGGTAATGTGGAAGGGATGAATCTCTTCCGTCGCCGAGGTCAACAGGCGGAACATAATCGGGTCGCCAAGATATGTATTCAATAGCGGTGTGTGCGGGTCGCCGTACATCACGCTGCTGAAGGCGAGATTCGTCGGGCCGCGCCCACGTGCCGAGTCGGTGAATAACGGTTCGGCTCGCAGATTGAACGAGCTGCCCGTGAACGGATTGTTGTCATTCATGAATAGTACGAATTCGCGGAAGCTGCCGTCGAGACCGGGCACGACTTGGCCTTCGACGTGAATGTCGGCTTGGGTACCACTGAGGATTTCCTCACCGGTCACCGGGTCATGATAGGTTGCGCCGGTCGGTTCGGCGATCAACGCGCCGAAGAGACCGTGCCCCCAACGAGCGAGCGCGTCCACATGGTCGTGGAAGTAAATCGCGCCATTCTGCCGGGCGACATACCAACGATAACGCACAAACTCGACGCTGACGTCTTCACCGGCGCTATGATTATTCATGAGCGGTTCGGCGAGATTGAGCGTGTTGCCATCAATCGATTCGATGACCGCCGCCTCAAAGATGCTTGTTGACTCGTCCATGCCAACGCCGATTGTCGTGCCGACGTGGAATGAGGATGTGTCGTCGAGGGTGATGCGCGTCGCACCGGCGGGCACATCTTCCATCAACGAGAAGCTCATGCCGGGATCGATGAACGGGCGCGGCGATTGCTCATACGATGCGCCGGAAATCACACCGTCGGAGGCTTGCACATCGAATTGGACGAAGTGAATATGAATGTTGGTCTTGCTCAGTTCAGCGCCTTCGCCGGTTTCTTCGAGTTCGTTGACGAGGATGATGTCGACACAATCCCCCTGATTGGCGCGGATGGCAAGTGGTTCTTTGAAGTCCGGGTCAGACCTTGCCCGCGCCTCATTTTCCTGCACGACGAAGATCATCCCGTCGGGGTCGGTGATGCCACTTGTGACGGGTATCTCCGTTTGTATCGCGTGAATCTTATACAAGCGTTGCGGCGCACCCGCCGGGCAGAGACTGTTGTCACCGTTAGCACCCGGCGCAGCAGGCACACCATTCGCTTGAATGAAGGGTTCCATATACGGCGCGGGGCCATGATTCGGCGCGAAGGGTGGCCTCATCGCGAGATGCGGCCTGAGGAACGGCCACGCGAGTTTGCCCGTGTCCGGCGCGAACTCGAACGGCACGCGCTCGCCCGGCGTTTCGGAGGCGTAATTCGGCCACACTTCTTCGGTTTCGGGTTCGTTCATGTAAACATTGCCGTCGCGCTCCCAATCGAGCACCGTTGCGTCGAGCGCGTCATTGCGCACACCGGCGGGCGGCAGTTGCGTCTCGACGAGTTCATCGAGATTGTCTTCGTCCACAGCGATTTCTTGCCCGGCGAAGTTGACCGTCTCGCCGACGAGCGCGTCGGAGGTGACGGCGGGCAGCATCATGCCTTCGCGGTCGGGCAATTCAGCTACAATGCCGAGACCGTCGGTCTTGCCATCGAGGTCTTGCAGGGTGTTGTAATTGCGCCAAAAATGCCACATGCCCGAAATATAATGCGAGGCGACATGACAATGGAACAAGAAGTCACCGGCGGTTTGTTGGCAGCCGCCCGCGCCACACGAGATGTCGAGTTCGTAGGTTTCGGACGGGCCGATGGTCTGTGAGTCGTTGCCGGAACTCGGTTGCGTGTCGGCGAATTCTTTCACGAGACCGGCGTCCACGGGCACATAACCCTCAGCGCCTTCGGCACCGGCGAGCGGTTGCCGCTGCCATTGGATACCGCCACCGTGCAGATGCGGCACATGGAAGGTTTCGCTACCGCCATGAATGATGCGGAACTTCGTCGGGTCGCCGACATACGTTTGTGGGACGGGCATGGCCGGGTCACCGAACGCATACGACCCATACGCCTGCGACTCGTCACCGAAGCCAACCGTTTCTTCGGCCAATCCCATCCGGCGGAAGAAGGACTCGCTGCGATAATTGATGCCGCGTCCATTTGGTTTGTAGGAATGCACGACGGGATCAATATTTGGATTGGGGATGCCGTTTTTGTCTACGGTGGAGAATTGCGCGTTGCCAATTTCATGATAGAACATCGCGAATTCGCGGAAGTCTGAACCTTCGCCCGGTGAGATAATCGCATCCCACGCATTGAGACACATCGTCACACCGTCGGTTTCGCTGCACAACGGCATACCGGTGCGCTGGTCAAAATATTCTGAGTCAATTGGCTCAACAATCATCGCGCCGAACAAACCATGACTAACTTGATGTCGCGACTTCGGCCCGTGTGAATGCAGATAATGCGTATTTTCTTGATAATAAGTCGGGTCGATGTACCATTCGAGTTCAATGGTTTCGTCGGGGAGTGCGATTGAATCCGGATTGGTGGACAGCGCAGGGATGCCCGTCCCGGCGAATACGAGGTCAGCACCGTGAATATGGAAGCTGGCCGGTTCGGGGACTTCATTCGTGAAGGTGAAGCGGACACAATCGCCGATATTGCCGCGAATCGTCAACGGCTGAATCGCGTCGCCGCCGAGACCGAGATTCAAACCGAAATTGGCCTCTTCATCGTCGGCGAGCGCTTCTTGTTCGCGGATAGCGGGGAGTTGGCTGCGGAGTGCGAACATGTAGGCTTCGGGGTCGCGGTCGCCCCATCGGTTGAGCACCATCTCGACTTCAATGGCGACCACATCATAAAATTTGACCGGCGCATCGGCAGGGCAGCCCTGCACAGCCTGCGCATTGAAGGCCTCGTTGTGTTCGTCGAAGTTGGCTTGAATCGTCGGGCCTTCGGTCATCTCGTGGTCGGCGAGTGGAAAGCCGGTGCGCTCTTCCACGATGTCGTTGAGTTGGTTGTACAACGTTTGCTCAACCGCCGAACGGGGCACATGCCCGGCGTGCGCACTATGATTGACAGCATCTGTCGCTGTGTCGTTATTCAAAGCGCCGTAATGAAATGTCGCCCGTTGTTCAGTCGATCTTAAATTGGCGACGACGCTGCTCACGTCGGCTTCGTTTGCCAGCACGAATGCCGGTGGGAACAACATCAGGATTAAAAATAACAGCGTAGATTTTTCGATGCGGAATCTAAATCCCATTCTCTTCCTTCCCTCTTTATATCAATTGTGCGATGGAGAAAACAAAATCACTCTCAACAGATGCAGACTCCCCCCTGCGTCATGACTGAGAGTTGTTTTAGGGGCGCGTAGACGCAAAGCGAGCACGCTTTGTGTGTGATGGTTTATTCAAACTGTTCATCAATTTTTGGGCGCAGTGCCCCCCCTTAACGAATTCATTTAAGCACAAATTGGGGAGACATGCAAGCAAATTGATGTTAAGAAATGGGGAATTTACACAATCTTGGCATTCTTGGCGTCTTTGCGCTTGAATCCGTTCTATTTCCAGAGGAATGTCATAGCGCAAGCCGTTACTCGGTAGCGGACGAAGTGTATAGGGTCTGGTATACTTACAGGCATGTTGTCTGAAAAACAGGAGTGTGTTCATGACCCGGCGAGAAATTATCGAGCATTATCGCAATCAGCCGGATGTATCGGTGTTGATTATCGGCGGCGGCGTCAATGGGATTGGCACATTCCGCGACCTCGCCTTAAACGGTGTCGATGTGCTACTCGTCGAGAAGAACGATTTTTGCTCGGCGGCGAGCGCGGCCAATTCACACATGGTACACGGCGGGTTGCGGTATCTTGAATATGGCGAATTTCGTCTTGTCAAAGAGGCGCTGCGCGAACGCAATCTGTTGTTGCAAAATGCGCCCCACTACGTCCATCCACTGCCGACGACGATCCCGATTTTTCATCGCTTCTCCGGCCTATTCAATGCGGCGCGGCGCTTCTTGCGATTGAGCAGCAAACCGAGTCATCGTGGCGCCCTCATCATCAAAGTCGGTTTGATGCTTTACGACTTATTCACACGCGGGCAGCAGACCTTGCCGCGCCATCAATTTTTCTCACGCGAAGAGTCGCTGCGCAAACGCCCAAAACTCAACCCGGCGATTGTCAACACGGCGCAATATTATGATGCGTGGATGCCGTATCCCGAACGCATCTGTTTAGAGATGATACTCGACGCCGAGGCGACGGGGGCAAATGCGCACGCCCTCAATTATGTCAAGGCTGTCGGCGCGAACGGCGATACCGTCACATTGTCCGACGAATTGAGCGGCGAGCGCTTCACTGTCCGGCCACAAATTGTTGTCAATGCCAGTGGGCCGTGGATTGATTTCACCAATCGAGATATGGGGCAGCAAACAACATTCATCGGCGGGACGAAAGGGGCGCATCTCGTCGTTGACCATCGCGAATTGCTAGAAGCGACGGTCGAGGGCGAGATATTCTTCGAGAACGAAGACGGGCGCATCACCTTGTTCTTCCCGATTGAAGATCGCGTGTTGATGGGGTCAACCGATATTCCAGTCGACGACCCGGATGCTGTTCGCGTCACCGACGAAGAAATCGATTATATTTTGGAGTCGGTACGCCTCGTCTTCCCGACAATTGATGTCAAAAAATCCGACGTTGTGTATACCTTCACCGGTGTGCGCCCCTTGCCACACAGCGATGCCGACACACCCGGCGCAGTCAGCCGCGACCACAGCATCCGCGTAACCGAAGCCGGTAACGGCGTCAACTTCCCAGTGTTATCGCTTGTCGGCGGCAAGTGGACGACCTTCCGCGCATTTTCCGAGCAAACTGCCGACCGCGTGTTGCATGACCTCAAGCGAGCACGAACGGTTGACACGGCGCACGAGGCCATCGGCGGCGGCAAAAATTATCCACAGACAGACGCCGAAAAACAAACGTGGTTGGACAATTTGCACACGCAAACCAACATCCCGCGTGAACGTCTCGAAACCTTGTTCAAGCGTTATGGCACCCGCGCGGCATCAATCGCGGCCTACATCGCCAATGAAAACGACGCGCCGCTGTCCAGCCGACCGGATTACAGCCGTTGCGAGATTGCCTTCATCGCTGCGCACGAGAAAGTCCATCATCT
>RFIA01000191.1 GCA_003695675.1 Chloroflexota bacterium | reverse complement strand
TGTCTATGTTCTTGAACTCGGTCGCAATAAGTTCGATGGGCCTGTCGAAGAATTTGCTGATTTGAAGAAGGCTTTTTGGGCTTAAACAAGATCAATTATCAATTTCCCTTACCGTGCGAGACTTGCTGATTTCGCCGCATGAGCTGTCAAGTTGTCAGCATTTTTCACTCCAAGAACAGCCTATCACAAAATCGTGCCCCTGTATTGACAAAAAGGTAAACTTTTTCGCAACATTTTTCAGTGTCGGCTTTCGGCGGTGCTTGACGGCGTAACGCGCATTGATATAAAGCAAAAATCCCCTGACCGTATGCAGTGCAGGGGATTGGTTGAATATTCAAGGACGCATCATCGTATCGTCGGGTCGCTAATCCACACATCGGGTGAGACGAGGGTCGGGCCTTCAACGGTCAAGTTCGATGTGTACCCATAACTAAATTCGTAGACGTTCTGGCCGTTGAAGGTTGAGATGACCGGTTTGGGCGCGCCGTTGAGGTTGTCGAAGATACTCGTCACCGGTTCGCAGGTAATTTGTGTGACTTCTTGACAAATCTCCAACGTGACCTGTGCCGTGCCGGTTACGGTGTTGTCCTGCAAATAGGTGACGCGAATATGATTCCAGTTGACCGTCGTCTTGTTTTCAATTTCTTCGGCTTGTGGCGGCGCCGGTTGTGTCGCGAGGAAGGCCAATTGTTCGACCGCACCGAATCCTGTCGGGGTGGGTGTCGGGCCGGGTCCGTCACACCATGCGGCATCGCAGAATGTCAACGGGCGTACCCCTTGTAAGGTCGGCAGCGTGTTGAATGTCGTCTCTGTCAGGGTTGTCCAACGACGGTCGATGTAGAGCGCGAAATTTTCGCCGCTGACGAACATCATATTCGAATCGCCGAAGTTGCGATACCACGCTCTGAAACGCGTTCCTTGTGGCATCATGCCCATATATTGCGTGGCGGCGACATCGAGATAAGCGAATGCAATTTGCGATTCGGCCATAAAGCGCGAGTCCTCATCGGCGACTACGAGGTCTTCATCAATTTGTGGTCGCTCGGCAAATTGACTCAAAGACACCGAGGCGGCTTGACAAAAATTGGGCGTCGTCGGGTCTACAGTGAAGGCGAATTCCTCGAAGTTTTGCTCCAACACGAGACGCAAATCGCTGACGGCGACATTGCAACGCAGTGTTGGGTCTTCGCCTTGCCAACCATGCGGGCGCACGGCATCACCGAGCGTGGCGTCGGCCAGCAATTCAAGATCGTGACGTTGATTGCGGAAGATGAGCGCTGGTTGATTGCTGAGCACGCCAATCCATTCATCGGGGCGCACTCCCATGCCGAGTTGGTTATTGGCCAGCGATTCGATATCGAGGAAATTGTCGCCCGCCAAGGTCAACGAATTGGGATTGGTGTTGCCCGTCCAACCCTCAGGCCGGTTGTTGAGGCCGAGCGTTTCGTTGGCGAGGCGTTCAAGGTCGCCGCGCACTGCGAGAATCAAATCGTTCAATTGCGAGTCGAGCGTAGGGTCGCTGAAGATCGTATTGACGAGTTGCTCATCGACTTCGGCAGTGGTTGCCGAGCAAAAGTTCAGCGCTGAGTTCGGTGTTTGCGGTGTGATATTGTAGATGCTGCTGCTGAGCGTGAGCAGATTTTGTAAAGCGCGGCTGCAACGGAAAACCGGACTCGCGCCACGCCACTCGTCTGGGCGAACATCAACGCCGAATACGGTGTCGGCGTTAATTTCGAGATCGTGCCGGATATTGCGACCGAGAATCTCTAGCGTTGTTGCGTCGCCGCCGAACCACTCTGGCGGGCGCTGGTCAATGCCGAAAATGACATCGGCCAATTGTTCGTTGTCGAACCACAAGTCAATCGTGTAGGTTGGCGATTCGATTTCAAAATTGAATGTCCAATTTGGCGGGCGTTCTCCCTGCCCGATGACGGTGTCTGCCAAGTTTTCGAGATCGCCGCGTGCATCAAATACCAGCCGTTGAAAGGGCGTAATCTCGGTTTGTTGTGTCGGTGCTGCCGCCATCACACCGGCCATCAATAACAATACTGTGATGATGAACAAAAATCCGTACCGTCGCATCTTCAGTCCTTCTTCAAAATATGCACCCGAACACCGTGCTACTGATTATACACGCGAACGGCATATTCCAAAAGCGAAGCGATGATGTGGTTGTTGTTCAGGTAAAGCATCAACCGAATTGATTATTGCCACCGCTGAACGTTTTCGCGCTGAATCTGAAACCATTTTCTTCCAAGCGGTCGATAAACTTGGGACGGAAGCCGGTCGGTTTCAACTCACCGCCGCCATGATGTGACGGCCCTCGCCCCTTCTGGTCGGGGGTTTGATAAACGAAGATGTCTTGTAACGTTACCTGTTCGCCTTCCATGCCTTGGATTTCAGTGATTTGGATGATTTTACGCGAACCGTCTTGCAAACGTGCTTGTTGCACGATCAAATCAACAGCGCTCACAATCTGCCGCCGGATGACTTCCACCGGTAAATCCATCCCGGCCATCATGCACAATGTTTCGAGACGCGACACTGCATCGCGTGGGCTGTTACTATGCACCGTCGTCAACGAACCGTCATGGCCGGTGTTCATCGCCTGCAACATGTCGAGCGCTTCGCCGGAGCGACACTCGCCGACGACGATGCGGTCGGGGCGCATACGCAATGCCCCCTTCACGAGGTCGCGAATGATGAGACTACCCGTGATGCCATCACCGCCCGGAATTGGCGGGGCGGTTTCGAGCCGGACGACATGCGTCTGCGACAATTGTAATTCGGCGGCATCTTCAATCGTGATGATGCGCTCTTCGTCCGGGATGAAAGCGCTGAGAACATTCAACAATGTCGTTTTACCTGAACCCGTCCCGCCAGAAACGACGATATTCAAACGCGAAACCACACACGCTTCGAGAAATTCCGCGACTTCTTTCGTGAAGGAGCCGAACCGAATCAAATCATCAACGGTCAGTGGCTTTTCAGGGAATTTACGAATGGTGATGGTGGTGCCGTTCAATGCCGAGGGTTGCGAGACGATATGTACACGAGAGCCGTCCGGCAAGCGAGCATCAACCATTGGATGGGCGCGGTCGAGTTTGCGCTGCAAAGGCCGTACAATACGCTGTGCCGTCCACAACACATGGTCTTCGTCATCAAAGCTGACGTCGGTGAGTGTCAGCTTGCCTTTGAATTCTGCAAAGACTTGTTGTGGGCCATTGACCATGATTTCGGAACAAGTCTTGTTGTCGATGAGGGGTTGAATCGGCCCGAAGCCCATCAAGTCGTTGAGCAAACCTTCTTTGAGTTCTTCCAGCTCAAATGCGCTCAAGTCTGCCCCGGCTTTGTCGAGGATGGTTTGCAAACGTGAAAGCAACAATTGCTCTTTTTCAACATCGCCACGTTGCCATTGGTCGGCTTCGTCAGGATGTGCGAGGAGTTTCGTCCGAATCTTTTTGCGCAGCGCCGCGACTTTCGACGAGGTCGGGGCACGTCGTGGCTGCGCGGCGCTAACCTCCGACGGCGTTTCAGCTCGCAGGTCTTGAATCCCCGCATCTTTTGACGTCTCGTCAGCGTCAGTGTCAGCTTCATCAGTGACGAACCCTTTGAAGGCTGCATCACGAGCTGCAGCTTCATCCGCTTCTTTTTTTGCCTGTTCATTGAGTCTACGCGATAGAAATGAGGACATAATTTGCCACCCTTTTGTCCCGAGTTATGGGATAACTCAAATCGGTGAATAGATTGGGAATAGATCGAACAAGTTTCCCTTTAGTGTAAGCGCACTTGTCACCTGTGGCAACAAGCCCCCCCTCAATTATTACGGCATTGAGCGGAGCGATTGTCATGATTGTGCTCTTTCTAACACAAACTTCATGCCGCCGCAATCAACCAAAGGTCTCAATCCCCTACATGATGCCGGTTATCACCGTTTTCGTCACTACCACGAGACGTATTGGCCACGACGGGTCACGTATCAGCATAACATAATTGCGACGAAGCGAATAGATGTGTGTATATTGTATTTGCGCAACGGTTTCAGTAATAAAACCTAAATTGTACCTTTCTTTAATGTCTGCACACTGATTTTCGCTTATACTGATGGAGAGACGCTATATCATCCAAATATAAGCACAGCAATGGTGTGCCAAGCGTCGATCATTTTGAATCGAGGATTGCGTCAATTAACAAACTCTAGCGCCGAATAGTGGCGTGAATGTGCATTCGATTGTATATTTAAGGAAATCCTATCAAACATAATGCCAATTTGCGCCAGCAATTTTGGCATATATTTAAAGAGGCAGGCAGGCATGAGTGCAGGTCGAATA
This sequence comes from Chloroflexota bacterium, assembly GCA_003695675.1. Classification (GTDB taxonomy): domain Bacteria; phylum Chloroflexota; class Anaerolineae; order Aggregatilineales; family Phototrophicaceae. The sequence goes on along the minus strand of RFIA01000191.1, from coordinate 35,462 downwards.
CTGGTCGTTGAAGACGATTTTGATATTTCCAATATGTTGCGCATTTATTTTAAGGGACAAGGCTACGAGGTCGAGGTGGCGCCGCGGGGTAGTGATGCGCTGTCGCTCACCCGCAATCAGATGCCCAATCTGATTATCCTTGATATTATGCTGCCCGATATGAATGGGTATGACGTCTGCCGAGAGTTACGTACCACAACGCGCACGAGCCATATCCCGATCATTTTCTTGACACAGAAAGATGAACGCAGCGACAAAATTCAAGGATTAGAGTTGGGCGCCGACGATTATGTCACCAAGCCTTTCGACATTGAAGAACTTAAATTGCGCGTTCAGAATTCGATTCAATCGGTCGAGAAGGGTGCCTACATCGACTCCAACTCGAATATGCCCAAAGGCAAATTGATTGAAGAACAATTGCGTTCGATGATGCAAGTTGACCGCGATTGGGCATATATCGACATGAAAATCAATGACTTTGAACCCTTCACCGAAATTTACGGTTTTGTCGCTGGCGATGAGGTCATTCGCTTTACGGCGTTAATCCTCAACGAAGTGATCGACGAACTCGGGACGGCTGACGATTATGTCGGGCATCCGGGACGCGATAATTTTATCCTCATCACGTATGCCGACGATTACCAAGCGATTATGGATCGTCTCGTCGAGCGCTTCAACGACGAAGTGCAGCAGCATTATTCATTCATCGACCGCGAACGTGGTTACATCCTCGTCCCCGACGGGGCGCGGGGTGAACGGCAGGTCGATTTAATGACACTCTCGCTGGGTGCTGTGACAACGCGTAAACATCAATTCTCCGATATTCGTGAAATCACCGAATTGGCTGCCGAAGACCGGCGTCGTGGTTTGGGTGGGGCAGATGCCGATATTGATGAAGAACCGTTGGAGACATCGTGGTAAAGATTGCCTCTCGCTGGTGCAAGCAGCCTACGACATGTGCGCAGCTGAATACCAATTGTTCATAGAAACTTTAACGAGAGGAGCGGTGCGCCGTTCCTCTGTTGTCAGGTTGAAGAGTACAGGTTAAGCATCCATGGACTTGAGAGGGTTTCTGTTATTGGGTGGTGGTGTCATCCTGTGGTGGATTTACATGGTCACCCGGGAACGATACCGGGCTGGATACCGGGGACACACAACAGGGGACATTGCACTAGAGGCGAGCAACGATGCCGTCATCGTGTCGTTAGAACACGGGCAGTTGGTGTATGTCAACGACCGGGCGCGGCGTCTCTTCGGCTTAAATGGTGACGAACCGCATCTTGAAGTATTTGCACGCCGGGTAGAACCTGCAGAAAGTTTCCTCGAATTATTTGCTTCTCAAGGGCAAGCGTCATTCCAAATTGGTGACCAATGGGTTGAGGCTTCTTCCCATCGCATCCCAACAGGGGAAGAAACGCGCACGGTCGTCGTCTTGCGCGAATTGACGCCCGACAGCAGCACAAGCAACGAGGCAGGTATCGACCTTTCGCTTGTGATGACGATTGTCAACGAAATTGGCGAGACGATTGATGCACGGCAGAGTGTCGAACAGGTGCTGCAATCGTTGTTGACGATTGTCCTCAAGCATATCGTTGCCGACGCGGGTGAAATTTGCCTGTGGGACGAAGACAAACAGGCACTTTATCCACACGGGTGGGTCGGCGATGCGGCTTATATTCTCGCATTGATTGAGTCGGGCGGGTTTTATGCGCTCGGCGAAGGCATTCCCGGTTGGGTTGCGCAGCACGATAAACCCTTGTTGGTGGAAAACACGCGCGAACGCTCTGCCGTACAACCCAAAATCAAGGAGGGGGGGTATCGCAGTTTTGTCGCCGTGCCCCTCAGGTCGGGTGACCGTTTCGTCGGCGTGCTCAAATTGGCCGACACCAAGCCGCATCATTTCTCACGCACGGCACTAGCGATTCTACAAGCCATCGCCCGCCCGGCATCGACGGCAATCCACAACGCAGAGTTATATGCCGGGCAGACACAGCACATTGTCGATATGGCGAATTTGCAGCAAGTTGCCGAACAATATGGTGGCGCAGAAGAGATCAGCGAAGTTTATTTGGCGCTAAATCAACGCATCGCCGAATTGGTTGGTGCTGATATGTGCGGTATTTTGCTGTACGATGAGGCGCGCGAAGCACTCGTCGCGCAGCCGCCATTTTTCGGGCTGCCCTATCATGTCGCCAATAGTTACATCATTAACCTGCCGGAAGGAAGTGGCCAACGCGACATTTGGGAAAATCAACCCTACTGGATTTCTAATGATGTGGTGGACGAACCGCTTGTTGAAGAAATGGGGTTGATGCCGATTGTCAATGTCGCCGGTGTGCGCAACACAGCGATCATCCCCCTGCAAATCGGTCGGCAGCGTATCGGTATCATACAGATTAGCAACAAGCAGGGTGCGCAAGGCTTCACGATGGACGATATTCAAAACCTGCGCATTTTGGCGACGCAGGCGGCCATCGTGGTCGAGAATATTCGTCTCTTCCAACTCGAACAACGCCGTACCAGCGAATTGGTCGGCCTGCAAGAGATGACCCACGCCATTGGGGCGCTCAGTCATGAAGACGAATTCTACAGTGTCATCACAGAGCGTATCGCGAATTTGATGAACGTGCAGATGGTTGGCGTGTTGCTGTACGATGAGGCCCGCCAACGCCTTGTACGTCGTTTGCCGTTTTATGGCGTCGATGATGATTTGGTCGAAGTATATTCGATTGACGTCTCGCCGGGCACGGTGATGGGCGAGTTGTGGGAAGAAGAGGAATATTGGTATTCGAATAATGTCGCCACCGAAGCCCTCGTGTTTGAAGCCGGGCTGTACGACATGGCGATGACGGCTGGGGTGGAAAAAACGTTGTTCGCGCTCATGCGGGTTGGTGACCGGCGGCTGGGGGTTTTGCAGGTTTCAAATAAAATGACCGGCGAAGACTTCACACCCAATGATGGTCGTCAGTTGTTGGTGCTGGCGACCCAAGCGGCTGTCATTACCGAGAATGCGAATTTATTCCGCGAGGCGCGTGCCCGTGCCGATGAAGCGACGAGTTTGCGCCGTGTGGCCGAAGAAGCAAGCCGGGTGATGACGACTCGCGAATCGTTCGCCTCAGTGCTCGAAGAGGTGACGCGCTTGCTCGAAAGCCCGGTGGCCTTTATCAATGTGCTCGACGAACAACGCAGCAGTCTCATCACTTATCCTAATCAGGTATACGGTATCGAATTGCACGAACCGCTCGTGCAAGACATTTATGCCGAAGGTTTTGAAGACAGCGTGGCGCTCTCGCATCGACCATTTTACAGCGACGACATCATGAACGATACGCGCGTGATTGAGAGTTATCGCCGCGCGGCGGAACAACTCAAGATTCAGCGTGCATTGGTTGTACCGCTTGTGCTTGGCGAGCAGAGCTTTGGCGAAATTGGCGTCGCCAACCGACAAGATGCGCCGTATGACGAAGATGATGAGCGCTTGCTGTCTGCGATTGCGTCTCAAGTCGCTGCGGCGATGGGTCGTGTCCGCTTATTTGAAGCTACGGGCGAAAACCTTGACCGGCGTGTCGAAGAATTGAACGCGATTTCGCGCGTTAGTAACGAGTTGACTTTGACATTTGACTTCGACCGTGTGCTCAGTTTGATCTCTTCAGAGGCTGTCGGCGCGTCGCAGGCCGACGGGAGTTTCATCACGCTGTTGCAACAAGACGGGACGAACGATGATGGCGAACCGATTGTCGAGCGTCGTCTCGTCGGGACAGAGAGTATCACCGGCGCTCAAGAACTGTCCGACATTGAACACGAGGCCATTAAACGGCGCGGCGACGCGGTTGTCGTTGACGATTATGAAAATCATCCTTTCGTGGCCTTTCCGCCCAATGCACGTTCTGCTGTCGCCGTCGCTTTTTTATATGGCGATGACGTCATCGGTGTGATTTCGCTCTATCACAGCGAGCCGTTCCATTTTGACTCGCGTGCTGCAACATTCCTCGTCACACTGTCCACGAAAGCAGCCGTCAGTTATAGCAACTCGCTCAATTACCAACAGCAGATACAACGCAGCGAACGATTACGCCAACGGGTTGACCAATTGAGTCGCATACTTGAATTGGGACAAATGGTGCAGTCGAATGTCGAACTCGACATGATTCTGGAAGCGATTGCCTTCAGTGTGCAGCAGAGTATCGGTTTCGATGTGATTGTGATGTTGCTGACGGACGAAGATGGCCGGGTGATGCGGCGCGTCGCACAGGCTGGCTTGCCGTTGAATATCTTCTTGGAGAGCAAAGCGAATCTGCTGCCGGTTGATGATGTCGTGAAATTGCTGGCCGCAGCGGACGATAATCGGCTGGGCGAATCGTATTACTTCCCGGTTGAGGTGGTCGAACAATGGGATGACGAGCTTCGGGCAGCTTTGCTGGTCACATTTGAAGACCAACGACCGATTGCCGATGACGGGCCTGATGCGTGGCGTGTCGGCGATTTGTTGCTTGTGCCGTTGATGGGAGGGGCTGGTGAACATCTTGGGTTGATGGCGCTCAGCCATCCCTTCAATAATCGACGACCAACCCCGCATGTGACAGAAGTGCTTGAGATTTTCGCGCATCAGGCTGCGACGACCATTCAGAACAATCGGCTGTATGTCGAGTCGATGCGCAATGTCGAAGAAGAAGCGCGGCTCAGCACGGTCATGGAAACGATTTCCAGCACGTTGGATGTCGAGCAAATTCTACAAACTGTGTCGAAAGAGTTGGCGCGTATCTTGCCGATTCATCAGGTTTCGCTGGCTGTTGTGGATGCCGAAACACAGAGTTTCAATCTCTTCGCTACGAGCGGTGACGATAATTTTGAAAGTGTGCAGCGTGGACACACTGGGCATCTTGAAGATCGCATTCTAGGACATGTTTTAGAGACCGGCGAAGAGTATCTTTTAGAGGCCGACTCGCCACAAAAAGACGAATACGAAGATGTTAAAATCTGGCATCAAGCTGGTGAGCAGGTCAGCTATGTGCTGCCATTGATGGCCGGTGGTGAACGACCGGGCGCGATTCATCTGGGCAGCCGCGAAGCTGCCAAAACTGCATTTGAGCAACGCACCGGTCTTGTGCGACGTATCGTACATCTCGCCTCAGTCGCGATACAAAATGCACGCTTGTTCGATGAAGCCATCAATCTGCGCAATTACAATCAATCGATTGTCGAATCGATTCAGCAAGGCATCGTGGTGTTAGACCGCTCTGCTCGAATTCTGACCATCAATGATTATATGCGGAGTCGTTTTGCTTGGAGTGACCGCGCTGTCGGGCAAGACTTGTTCGCCTACCGGCCTGAATTGGCCGACATCTTGGCGGATGATATGCGCATCGTGTTGGACAAGGGCGTCCAACGCGAACGTATTCAAGTGCAAACGAGGCGTGGTAACAACGCGGCGGTACAAAACTTTTACGTCTATCCTCGCTTGTCCATTGATGCCGATGTGGTGCGTGGGGCTGTGCTCTTGATTGAGGATGTGACGGAACGCACCCGCCTCGAACACGATATTGAACGCCGCGCCAATCAACTCGCTGCGTTGACGGAAATTTCGAGTCGTATCACCGCCTCGTTAGACCGCGACGAAGTGTTTGAATTGGCGATGAATGAATTTGGTCGCATCATCGAATATGATACGATGACATTCTGGCGACGCGAAGGCGACCGCCTGTATTTCGTCGATGCGCGTGGTCTCGATACCGACACGACGAGCCACTTTACGCGATTTAACCCCAACGACCATGCGCGTTTTACACAGGTCATCGAATCGCAACAAGTCATCGTGATTGATAACTTGCGCGGTTGGGATGCCCTGCCGGGCGAGACTGGTATGAAAAGTTGGATGGGTGTTCCGCTCGTCAATCAAGGGTATGTTGCCGGTGTCATCGTCTTGAACAAAACAGAACCCGGCTTTTATGATGAACAAGCACAACAAGCTGCCGCAACATTCGGCAATCAAGTTGCGGTTGCCTTGTCCAACGCCAATTTATTTGAAGAGACACAACGCCGCACGGCACGTCTCAGCCTGCTCAATCGTGTGTCGAACTTGTTGGCGCAGTCGCTCGACCGCGAAAATATTCTCGAGATCGGGTTGCAAGAAATCGCGCAAACCCTCAACATCAACAGCGCCCGCGCCTTGATGTTTGAACAAGAACGTGCTGTGGCGCGTGTGGTCGTCGAGTATCCGCGTGGCGATGCCCCACCCGAAGAGATCATCGATTTGCAAAGCGATGTCGTTTATCAAGAGATCAGCCAAAATAGCGAGTCGCTTTTCTTTGGCGACACCAACATGGTGCCCGATTATCGTAAACGCATCGAACTTCTTGAGCGTGGCGTCAAAGCCTGCGCGGTTGTACCGATTGTTCTCGGCAGCCGCGTGCTCGGCATTTATGAACTCGAATCCCTCGACAGTACGCGCGAATTCTCGCAAGAGCAAATCGAACTGGCGAATATCATCGCCAACCAAGTCGCTATCAGCGTACAGAATGCCAATTTGTTGGAGCAAACGCTCGTTCGCACCCGTGAGCTTGAGACGCTGCTCGAAGGTACGCAAAAAATCTCGTTGACGCGCGATCTCGAGGTCGTCTTCAGCGATGTCGTCAATTTGATGTTGCAATCGCTCGATATGGACGACTGCGTCGTCATGATGTGGGATGATGTCGAAGGGTATCTTGAAGTCGAAGTTGGCGTCAATCGCACTGGCGATACGAGCCGCATCATACCGGCTGGCACTCGTTTGAGCTTGGCGGATTACCCGGCGCGGCGTCATGTGCTCGAAGAACGCGAAGTGCTCGTCATTGAACGCAACACATCGGATGCGGACGCCACAGAACTCGCGGATATGGAAGCGCGTGGGGATTATGCACGCATGTTTGTGCCCCTCATCGTGCGCGACCGTTCCATCGGTCTCGTACAATTGGATTTGCAACAAGCGATACGGACGTTCTCGTATCGCGACTCGCGCTTGGCACAAGCGCTCGGCGCACAAGCGGCCATCGCGATTGAAAATGCGCGGCTGTCCACCCAAACGGCGTCGCAGGTCGAAGAATTATTCGTCATCAACGATCTTAGCCAAGCGATTTCATCGACGATTGAAATTGACGATATGTTGCGTATCGTCCGCGACCGGGTGCGACATATCACACAGGCCGAAGAGTTATATCTGGCTTTGTACGATGCTGACGACGATATGTTGACCTTCCCGGTTGCGGTGCGGCGCGATGGTGAGGAATTTGAAATTCCGCCGCGCAAGTTGGGGAACGATGAAGTCTCGTTTGTCATCAAACGCAAGCAACCACTGATTTTGGGCGGCGATGTTATGTCGCTCGATGAAGTCCGTCGCAGCATGAATATTGAAAGTGCCGAGCCTGAAGCACGTAGCTATCTGGCCGTGCCCTTGATCGCTAGCCAAGCCGTCGTCGGCGCTATCGCTGTGCGCGACACGCAATATTCACGCGCCTTCGGCCTTAACGATCAACGTGTGTTGACGACAGTCGGCAGTCAGCTCGGCGCGGCGATTCAAAATGCGCGATTGTTCGAGCAAATCCGAGGCTGGGCAGTCGAATTGAATCAACGTGTTGAAGAACGCACTAATGAACTTCAACAAGAGCGAGACCGCCTCAATACGCTGTATCGGATTACATCCGAGTTGGCGCAATCGTTGGATATGGATCGTGTTTTGAATCGGGCGCTTGATCTTGTCGTCAGCGCGGCGGGGGCCGATGACGGGGTTATCCTGTTGCTCGACCCGGCTGATTCGAGCCGCTTCCACCGTATCATTGAGCGTAATCACCGGCGCGTCAATGGCGATGGCGGCGAAGTGCGCCCGCATCCGGCTGAAGATTTGGCACAGTGGTTGATCGAAATCGACCAATCGATTGTGATTGATGACTTGTTGCGAGCCGAACAGTGGGACGCCGATGCTTCTTCAGGAAGACGTTGGCGCAGCGCACTGGGCGTGTTGCTCGAAACCAACGACGAGGCTTATGGGGTCATCGTCTTATTCGGCAGCAAACACAGCGCCTTCAACCAATCGCATCTGCTGTTGGTACAAGCGGCGGCCAATCAAGTGGCATCGGCGTTTAACAATGCCGAGTTGTATAATCTGATTCGCGATCAAGCCGAAAGTCTTGGCGACTTGCTGCGCAACGAGCAGGAAGAAGCCGAGAAGAGCAATGCTATCCTTCAGAGTATTGCCGACGGTGTCATGGTGACTGACGCTAACAATACCATCATCAGCTTTAATCAAGCGGCACAGCAAATTCTTGGCTTGTCCCAAAATCAAGTGATTAGGAAGACGCTCGACGAATTGGTTGAAATGTATGGTGAGCAGGCTGCTGTATGGGTGGACAGCATTCAACGGTGGGGGCAGAGCTTACGAGAACAGCCACCCGACGAGGTGCTCGTTGAGCGGCTTGAAATCGACAATCGCATCACGAGTGTTCACATGTCGTCGGTTTATATCAATGAACAATTTCTCGGCACAGTTTCGGTCTTCCGCGACATCACCAAAGAAGTTGAAGTTGACCGCATCAAGAGCGAATTTGTCTCGAATGTGTCGCATGAATTGCGGACGCCGATGACGAGCATCAAAGGTTATGCCGACTTGCTCGTCGCGGGGATGGCGGGCGAAGTGACGCCGCAACAGCGTGAGTTCCTCGTCACGATCAAGAATAATGCGGAACGTCTCGGCGATCTCGTCAACGATCTGCTCAATATTTCGCGCATCGAAACGGGTGTACTGATGCCGGGTCCGGTTGATCTCGAAACGCTGATCACCTCGACGGTCAATCATTTGGTCAGCGACAAAGGATATGGCAGCAAGAATATGACTCTGACAATCGATGTTGACCCATCTGTTCGGACGATCACTGCCGATGATGAAAAATTGTCGCAGATCATCAAGAATCTTGTTGACAACGCCTTTAATTACACCTATCCGGGCGGTAGCATAACGATTACTGCCGAACGCAGACCCGAAGACAATGAACAAGTTTTGCTTGCCGTGAAAGATAGCGGCATCGGAATCCCGCCCGAATTTCAAGATCGTGTCTGGGATCGCTTTGAGCGCAATGAAGCCGATGCCCTCGTGATGGATGTGCCGGGAACGGGGCTTGGCTTGCCGATTGTCAAACACCTCGTAGAAATGCACCGCGGCGAAATTTGGTTCGACACCACGCCGGGCGAGGGGACAACATTTTATGTTGTGCTGCCGATAGAACAACCCGAAGCGACGAAGACTGTGCAGCACATCAATTGACGGTGGGATTAGAATGTTGTGGGTAAGAAAAGTGCCGCCAGACATTAAAATGTCCGGCCACTGAAGGGGTTATGTTATTTAGTGGTATTCGATCAAATGCAGTACCTTTCGAGGATACTTGGCTTTGTGGCAGCCAGAAACCGCTATGTCTACGTGCGGAAACCGCTATGTCTACGTGCGGAGCATTTATGCTCTGGTTACCTGATGACTTGTGAACTGCGTGAGTCTTTTGGTATATAACTGTGAAAGGAGCAAAGGCGCTACTATTCAGAGTGTGAATCTTTAGCGCCGCTTGTATGGCACACATTCTCGTAGCCGAAGACGAGCAAGATATTCGTGAATTGATTAAATTTACATTGGGATATGCGGGTCACACAGTGACTGCTGCGGCGAACGGCGCAGAGGCTGTCGATCTCGTCGAAGAAGCCATGCCCGATTTGATTATGATGGATGTGCGGATGCCGAAGATGACTGGGTATGAAGCCTGTCGCCAGATGAAATCCATGGACAGTGTAAAGCATATCCCGGTGGTGTTTCTGTCTGCCAAAGGACAGAACGAAGAAGTACAAACCGGCATCGACGCTGGGGCGATGGCATATATTCTCAAACCCTTTGCACCGAGCGATTTATTGCGCCGGGTGGATGAAATATTGACTCAAATCGGCGTCGGTGAAGCTGATGATTAATTGTGACATAGTAGCTGATAGGCAATAAACTTATGAGCGCCATTACGATTGGCGATGACTTAATTCATTATCAAGTGCTTGGGCGTGGCCGTCCGGTTATTCTTGTGCATGGTTGGATCGGCTCGTGGCGATATTGGATTCCCACGATGCAACACCTGCGCAACGAGTATCGTGTCTACGCGCTTGACCTTTATGGGTATGGCGATTCGAGCAAGAATAATAAGAAATATTCGCTTCAGTCTCAGATTGATTTGATCGACAATTTCTTGAACAAACTGGGGATCGCTAAAACGGCTTTTATCGGGCATTCCATGGGCGCGATGGTCGTCGCACGTTTCGCAGCCAATCCGAAGAATCATGGCCGGGTGGCGCGGGTGATGGTCTCGAATATCCCGTTATTTGATCCGGGTGATCTTGAAACGCGCGATAGAGATGCGCATCGTTTTTTGACGGACAATCGCACATCGCAAGAAGTACAACCCGTGCGTCCATCAATCGCGCCGACTGATGCCACTATTCCAACACGCACAGCCGCCGGGTTGATGCGTGCGGCGGCAGACAATCTCACACACGAACAATCACCGACGATTGCCAATCGACCGGATGAAATGTTGTTCAATGATGTCGTATTGTCTGGTCACAATCCTTTGAAAGAACGCTTTAAGAATTCGTCTCTCCTCGACTTGCTGGGGCGTTGCTTCCGCAAGTCCGAGGCCGATTATGACAAGCTCAAGGTCGATGTCGATAAAGCTGACAACAATGTGCTGCAATCCAGCATTCGCGATTTTGATTCGGGTGCGATGCTCGACACACTGCGGCATTTGCCGATGCCGACTGTGATTGTTCACGGCGCGAATGACCCGCTTCTGTCGCCGCCGCCCGAAAATGTCTTGGAATATTTGACGGAAGGGCGAGGGGATGACCGTGTGTTGCCAGTTGTCTTGCCCGACACCCGCCACTTCCCGATGCTTGAGCAAGAAGTTTTCTTGCGCTTGTCCCACGATTTTCTCAAAACACCGGACATCAGCACAATCGAGGTCAAGGGGCGGTGGTCGCGCCGGATACGGTGAAGCGCGTATTGCTTTTTGCAAATGGTGATATTGCAGATGGCCCGATGGTGCGGCGTGCTGTACAAAGCGGCGCCGGGGCGACGATTGTCGCGGCGGATGGCGGTGCGCGTATTGCCCATCACTTCGGCTTATCTGTCGATGTTTTGATTGGCGACATGGACTCACTCACAGCCGATGAGGTCACCTCGATTACCGATGGCGGCGCGACGGTACAGCGCTATGCGCCCGAAAAAGATGAAACCGATCTTGAACTCGCGCTGTTGTGGAGCGCAAAGCACAACATCAATTGGATACGCATCATCGGCGGTGCGGGGGGACGGCTCGACCATACGATTGCCAATTTGTATTTGCTCGCCTTGCCACAACTGGCGGATTGTGATGTGCGCATGGTGATGGCACGGCAAGAAATTTATCTTGTGTATCCCGGCGCGGTCACTATCAACGGCGCAGTCGGCGATACCATTTCATTGATCCCGATGAATGGCGCGGCTCATGGTATACGCACCAAGAATCTCAAATATCCATTACACGGTGAAACCCTTGAATTTGGCCCGGCACGCGGCGTCAGCAATGTGATGTTGGAAGCACACGCTTATTTGTCGTTGGAAGAGGGTTTGTTGTTGCTCATTCATACGATTGGGCGGGCATAAGATTCGGTCAATATTGAGGATATTTACGACGCATGGAACACATCAACGTCATTAAATGCAATCACAACGGTGAAGATGTTGTCCAATATCGAGGTGAACTGTTGGCGCGTGGCAACGATTGGATTTGCCTGATTGCGACTTTCGAGCAGCCGGACACGGATCTCGGCATGGTTACATTTCGCAATGGCGATGTCTTCACTGAATGGTTTTTCTCAGACCGTTGGTACAACATCTTTCAGGTACAAGATGCCGACGACCATCGCTTGAAAGGTTGGTATTGCAACATCACGCGCCCGGCACAAATTGACGGCGACAGTGTACGGGCTGAAGACCTCGCGCTCGATATTTTCGTACAGGTCAACGGTACTATCATCATGCTTGATGAAGATGAATTCGCCGCGCTCGACTTGACGACCGGCGAGCGCATGGCCGCCTTGCGTGCTGTCGAGTCGATTCGGCAGCAAGTCGCTAGCCGAGAGCCGCCCTTCGATAAGGTGCAAGCCACCGGGCCGCTCGGTCGTTCTTAGCCTTCATCTTTATCGGGGCGGATGAGTAGCACGGGCACCTCGACGCATTGAATGACTTTGTTGGCGACGCTGCCGAATAAAAAGCGAGTCAACCCGGTGCGGCCTCGTGTGCTCATCACGACGAGATCAATATGCTCGCTGTTGATGTATTCACAAATGACATTGGCGACGCCTACGCCCTCGATCACTTGTGTGCGGACTTCTAAACCTTCGCCGCGCAACTCGCTGCGCAAGCCAATCAAGCGTTGCTTCATTTGTTCGCGCATCTCATTGATTTGCGAATCCTGCCCGGCCAACGCCATCTCGCCGATGTAATCTGCTGCCGGTGGGCGAAAGACGTGCAGCAAAATGAGTTCCGCACCATTGGCGCGAGCGATGTCTGCCGCATGAGGAATCGCCCGCTCCGACCATCCTGAGCCATCAACGGGGACGACAATCTTCTTATAACGATTCACTTCGGCCATGATGAGATGTCTCCTCAATATATGCTGTCCCTACATATTATACCAAATTGTAGGGACGCGATGTGTCGCCTGCGATTGTCTATTACAACGGGTTCGCCCCCAAAGCCGAATACACCCAAAATCTTTGGGATACGTTTGGGAACGATGATGGATTTTACGCTCTAGCCTTCAAGACACGATCAATCGTTTCTTTCAATTCTTGTATCGGTTGATTCTTCTTGACAATGGTTTCGACACCGGCATCAATCAATGCGGTCGCCATTCCAGCAGGGACTAGGTTGGTGTAGGTTATGATTGGCAAATTGAAGTGTTTGACTTCTCGCGAAATGCTAATGACGAAATCATAACCTGCACGGGTGTCGTCATCGCTGTCCGGCGGCAATAGTGGATTGTGTAGGCGAATATCGAGCAAAATCAGATCATACTTTTTACTGTTCGCGATCAACTTGTTGCGAGCGTCGCTCGAACCGCGAACCGTTTCGAGTTCATAATAGTATCGTAAAAATTTAATCGTCCCGTCTGCATCCCATTGATCATCTTCAACATACAAGATTCTGGCTCGTGGTTTTTCGCTCGGAATTTCTGGCATGACTCACTCCGTCAAAGTATACGGTAGACGAATGGTAAATGTGATTTCGTCGGCGAGATCAACAAGACTACTCGGTTGCGAGGGTTCAACGATAATTTTGCCTTTATGACATTCTTCGACAATCGTCTTGCAAAGATACAAACCAATACCTGTGCCTTTTGAGTCGGCGCGTTTGGCAGACGGTGCCCGATAGTACCGTTCAAATATGCGTTTAATGTCCACTTCGGTCAATGGAATGCCGTGATTGGTAAAATTGATGTCTACGTAATCATCGGCCACATCGCCACTGATGATGATGGGCACCCCATCTTGTAACGCTGGATTCGATGAATTGCGGCTGTAATCCCGAATCGTATATTTGACGGCGTTGTCGATAAAATTGAACACGACCAACTCGAACAAACTCACTTGTAGATGCAAAAGTGGGAAGTCATAAAAAGTTTCTTCGAACACCTGTGGCCCGGCGATATTAGCGTGCATCGACTTGCCTTGAAAATAACGGCTCTGCTTTTGTAATAACTGGATCAACATCTCGGCATCCACGGCAACAGGCTCGCCAGTATAAATCTCGCTCAGGTGGCGGCTCTGCGCGGCCAACGACACCGTCTCGGTATAATGGCGGGTCATATTCGTGATCTCGTATAAACGCTTGAATGCCGCTGGATAATCTTCTGGCGGCACGATACCCTCCATGAGAATATAGGCGTCGGTTGCCAATGTGTTGGCGGAGCTATTGAGTTGGTGCATCACATCTTGCACAAATTCCTGCCGGGCGATCTCGAATTCAATGCGAGAATTAAGATGACTGGCGACGTTATATGAGTCGCGCAAACGCAGCGCAATCAACTCGAACAACGATTTATAATCAACGTATGAAAAATAATTTTGATCCATTTTCGCAGATGATGGTTTTTGATTAATGAATAGCAAAACAATCTTTTGCGTGTCCAAGAACTCGTCTACCACCAAAATACCCATTTCATTACGGGCATCGACGGCGAGGTTGCCCAGCAAATTGAGATTGAATGTACTCGCGAAGTGTTGAAAGGTGCCGACATAGAGGCTGCCACTCCCATAAATATGATCCCAAGCAGCATGTGTGATGAAATAGCGTTCCTGTTCTGGCTCAATATTACCACTGATGTTGTAGGTTTGCCGGGTGTGGAACTCAAATGCTGTAGTATCCGCGTCATCATCTTGTTTGATCTCAGCAAGCACAAACGCATATTGTGGTTTCAAAATCTGACACAAGTCTGCGAAAAATTGATCGAGAGAGCGGTTGTAAATTTTCAACGGTTCGTCCGATGTCGTCACATCATTGAAGACAGCTAGGCTTTTATTTACTTGGCTGAGCAAATTGTCGAGGCCGAGTTTCGCCACGACTCGATACAATTGCCGTTTGGTTTGCTCTTGATGTTCGATAACTGGAGCGATGAAGCTGGCGAGCAATTCAATATTGCGTTGGTCTTGTTCGGTGAAGAGATTGGGGCGCGGGCTTTCGAGGACAATCACACCGAAACATTGATTGCTGATGACGATGGGCACAACCAATCTTGAACGCACCGCTTGACCGGGCAGCACGACGAGGTTATCCGGCGCTTCGCGTTGGTAGATAGTTTTGTAAACCGGGTAATGCTTGTCTTTGTTGCGCACGGCCTCGCCCAACACACCCGCTTTGGGGGTGCCAGCAACAAATGTGCCGATCTGTTTGTTGAGGTGATTCAGCAATTCACTAGATGTCGCGGCGACAACTCGATATTTTTTGCCATTGCCCGTGGCGATATAGACTTCGCAATAGGCGTCAGATTCGATGACACGTTGTGAAACGAGAGGAATTTCGCTCAACAGAACCGCCACCTCAGAAGGATTCATCGAGCCACGCATCACTTGTTGAATCTTCTCGAAATTGCTGAACAACAATTCCTGTTTTGTGAACGTGTCGTCAATGGGATTCATCGTAAACCTTTCTCAATTTATGAATGTTCTTCTTGAATGTTTTCGAGCGCTATACCGGGACGCCATATTCGTCCGTCTGGCAAAGTAGCATTTTCCAGATTGGCGTCGTGCAGGTCGGCAGCCAACAGATTCGCGCCGTATAAATTAGCATTTCTCAGGTTCGCCCCACGCAAATTGGCATCCCTTAAATCTGCCCCACACAAGACGGCATCCTCAAGATCGGCTTGTTCTAGGCAAGCGAATGACAACAAAGCGTTCGACAGGTCTGCGGCGAATAAATCTGCCTCTTGCAGATTAGCGCCCGACAGTTGCGCATGAATGAGAAGGCACTTGCTCAGATTGCTGCTTGTTAAGTTGGCATAGGCGAGTCGTGCGTTGGAGAGGTCTGCATTCTCGAAGTTAGTGCATTCGAGATTGGCCTGTTCGAGTTCGACCTGTTTGAGATTGGCACCGGCGAGATTTCTCGCCCGCAATAACCCGTCGACTCCGTCGAGCCACTTGCGCTTGCCGAGTTCGCGTATCGCGTCGATGGCGACTTCATTGGAGACACTGCCCGCGTCGAGAATCAAGCGTTCTTGCAATTGCCGTTTATTTTGCTGACCGTCGCGATAACGATTGAGCACATCAAAAATGCCAACGGTGACGAACATCCCAAGAAATTCGGTGAACAGATTGAGGCCAAAATCTGCGCGGTTAAACCTCAACAATCCAACAGAGATGCCAATCAACAAAACGAAAGCAGCGACGGTAATCTGGAAAATAATGCGGTTGTTTCGATAATACCTTTTGAATCTTTGCGTATTGTGGTGTCGCATCATTCGCATATCCTCATATAAATAACGAAAAGAAATGAGTTGATGCGCACTCAACGTATCACAGGTGTAGAAGCGAATTACCCCCAATTATTGGGGGGAGTTGGGCGATGGTGTATCAAGCGAAAACTTGGCGTGGCACATACGCTACATTATGGACGCGGCGTGTTGGTGACGAATCTGAAATCCATCATCGGCGGGTCGGTTGGGGCGGGGGTGTTGGTGACGAGTACGAAATCCATATCCATGATGGACTCAGTTGCGGTGGACGACGGCGTGGGGCTATTGAATGGCGTAGCAGACGGACGCGGCGTTCGTGTCGGGCGCGGGGAGGCTGTGTCGGATGGCGTGCGCGTTGGGCGCGGCGTGCGTGTTCCGGTCGCGGTTGGCGTAGCCGATGCGGTTTGTGTCGCTGTCGGTGTGGGGGTATCGGACGGTGTGTGAGTCGATGATGGGGTATGGGTCGGCGTATCGGATGGTGTGTGAGTCGGCGTATTCGATGGCGTGTGAGTCGGTGACGGTGTATGGGTCGGCGTATGCGATGGTGTGTGAGTCGACGACGGTATTTGAGTCGGGGCATTCGTCGCGGTGATGATGACCTGTGTCCCGCCGATAGCGCGTGGCAGAGGCGATGACGTAACAGCAACCGACTCGCGTGTCCGCGTCAAATCGATGATGAATTGTGTCATACGCAGTTCGGCGATGGCGGCGTTATCTTCCATGATTTTGAGTTGTGTGGCTTGTGCCAAAGCCTCGTTTTGTGCAAGCAAAGCCGCATCGCTAGCTAGCTTGGCTTGTGTCGCCATCGCGTCGGCATCAGCTTGGGCAGTCGAGGCGATGTCAATCATTTGTCCTTGTGCCGATGTTGCCGTCGCGAGTTCGTCGCGCAAGTCGTCGAATTCAAAAAATGTCAGCACGGCTAACCCGGCTACGATGAACACGAGCAAAAATAAAACGCCCATCAACAACCGCAAGCGGCTAATCGTGCGGCGCTCTTGTTGACGCGATTGCTGTTGGTGCAAATCGGCGGTGGCGCGGCTGGCTGTGATGTACATCTGATGCAGGGGCGAGGGCGGTATCGCATGGGTGCTGCCCGCCGCGAGCCAAAATTCTGCTTCGTGAAGATCGTCGCCTTGCAATAGCAACGATTGGTCACGATTGCGTCGCTCCCACAAGCGTGCTTTGACGAGCAAATCAGCGTGTATTTTCAGATAGGTTGTGTCGGTGTTGAGGATGTCCATCAAATCGTGGATGGCGTTGTGAAATTCGGCAGCGTTGCGGCAGTACACCCATTTGAAGCGTTTGAGCATCTCCCAATTGTCGCGGGCGAGGACTTCCCAATTTTTGTGAAACCACCCGGCGAGAACAGCCGGCAGCAGACGACCTTCGGCCTCAACTTCGCGATACAAAATCGGGATGATGCGTTTGTGATAGGCTAGCGCGTGTGCCACCTCGCGATTGCACTGCTCGTCAATCAATGCTTCGGGCGTGACGATCAGGATGAAGGTTGACGCCGCATCAATCGCGTCAGTCATGCGATTACTACGTACTGAGTCCGCTGCTATTGCCTCACGTCGAATCCATACATCAAGTCCCCGTTTGTTGAGATGCTCACACAGTTGTAACGCGGATTGTTCGTCGTGGTCGGCATACGAAATAAAGACATCGCTCATATCACGGTCTATTAAACCGCAAGTAGCCGCCTTAATGCAAGCCCGATGATGTGCGCGGGGAGATTGTGTTGGGTAGGTTTACACTGTTACTACAGCTCAAGAAGCATCCACAGCGAAATACACAAGAACAGGCCGATGGTCGGACCCGCCGGAGGTGTGCCACACGTGTGCTTCGACAGCCTGTACGATCTCGTTGTGGAAGATATAGTCGATGCGCATCAATGGGGGTAAGGGCGGCATCGGCGTATCGACATAACGCGGCAACCGGTTATTTCTAAAGTCGGGGAATGTGAAACCAAAGCCGTTCCCGATGTCGCGATAACTGTCAACAAAGTGCGTCGTGATGTGTCGATAATCGTCAGATTGGTCGGACATGTTGAAGTCCCCGGCGAGGATGACCGTTGTGCTATCTTGCGTCGCCCGGCGTATCATCTGATCAATTTCGGCGCTGCGGCGGCCCGGTTCGTAACTCGTCAGCGAGTCGAACGGTATCGGCGCGTGAACGTTATAGAGCGCGATGATCTCGTCCCCGATGGCGATCTCGACCCGTTGCAATATCGGAACTGTCGTGCTCGTTTGCCAACTCTCGTCAGCGACAATCGGCAATCGGCTGAGCACCGCCTGTCCTTGAACCGGGTTGTCCGTCGTGGCAAAGACTTGATGCGGGTAGATGTCGGCAAATTGCGCGGCCAATATATCCGCTGCTTCAAGGCTGACTTCTTGGAGCGCGACAATATCCGCATTCGCTTCGTGGATAATCGCCGTCATGCCATCAAGAGCGTGCCGTTCTGCATGAATGTTGAAGGTCATCACGCTGAAGACTTGCGCGTCGGTGGCCATCGAGACCGGCGCACTTGGTACGAAGATTGGCGCATACAATATGACGAATGTGATGATAGCCGGTAGCATCCCTGCGGACAACCGCCATCGCCGCAGCAAGAGTGTAGCGGGCAACAAGATAAACGCAGGCAGCAACATCAAGTGTGTGAAGTTGTTATAAAAGCTGATGAGCTTCCACTGCTCACCGACGATTGTGCGCAACACAATGAACAAGGTGATATGAATGGCGTAGGCGCCGGTCAATATCACAAAGATGTTGATGATGATTTGCCGAATGAACGAGAGCGGTGTATGTACAACACGCGGCGGGATGTCTTGTTGATTGGGCAGTTCGACGCTGTATTTAGAAACTGCAAACGGGTCATCAATCAAGTTGGCGTTCCTTTAGTGCTCCTATACCATGCCTTTTTATCATATCACAGATTTTCGCGCTCGCTTTTGGGTTATTGAGCGAAACAAAACGATTCAACGCAAAGCCACTCTTGCAGACAATCCGCCTGTTCTTCTCTTCTCTGTGGTTCGACACCTATTGACATATCGCAGCGCCGTTGTGTAAAATATTTAAGCATTCAAAAAAATTTGAATGTAAGGCTTTTATATGTGCAGTTTTGTGGGTTTGCAACATACGACGCGTTGTGTCCGTAAAATATAGTGTCCGCACGATACAAAGGAGACGCTCATGTCGCACTGTAGCCAACCATGAGATAAAAATCAGTTGAATGACCAATATCAATATATAGAAGCGATTCAATCACGTTTATGTTTGACAGGAGACTTTGATGATAGAAAAAGAACTCGCCGGCAAAATATTGCGTGAAGCGCTCAAAACAGGCGCTGATCTCGCGGAGATTTATGTCGAGGACGTGACCTCAACACAACTCGGCTTCGACGACTCGAAACTTGAACAAGCCGTTCACGGTGCAGACCGCGGCGCGGGTATTCGTGTATTTTTTGGCAATCTCGTCACGTATGCTTACACCGACAGCCTGAGCGAGAATAGCCTGTTGGACGCCGCACACGCCGCCGCCTCTGCCGGGGCAAGCAGCGCGAAAACACAACTCATCGACCTGACCGAACGCAAGAGTCCACTTGTGTATCCGGTTGAAAAAGAACTCGACTCAATGCGCATTGAAGACAAAGCAGCGATTTTACATCGCATCGACGAGACGGCGCGTGCTTATAGCCCGTTGATTGTGCAGGTCTTTGGGTCGTATGGCGAACGTGTCCGCCGTGTGTGGATTTACAATTCGACCGGTTTGATGGCACATGATGAGCGCACATTTGTCGAGATACGTATGGGAGTCGTCGCCAAAAAGAATGGCACGATGCAGCGTAGTTTTCGCGGATTCGGCGGGCAGAAGGGTCTCGAATTGCTTGACGACAATGACCCGACAGCCGTTATCACCGAAGTCGCCGAGTCTGCTATCAAGATGCTCGACGCGATACCATGCCCCGCCGGTGAAATGACAGTCGTCATGCCGAATGGATGGGGCGGCGTGTTGTTCCACGAAGCCTGTGGTCATCAAATGGAAGCCGACTTCATCACGAAGGGGACATCGGCTTATGCGGGTAAAGTCGGTGAAGTGGTCGCCTCGCCCATCATCACAGCGATTGACGACGGCACGATACCCGGTCGGCGCGGGTCGTTGCGCTTCGATGATGATGGCACACCGGCGCAGCGCACCGTCTTGATTGAGAGGGGTGTGCTCAAAGAATATATGTGGGATTTGGTCGAAGCACGGCGTGTCGGGCGCGAGGCGAGCACCGGCAACGGTCGTCGCGAAAGTTACCGTCACATGCCGATGCCGCGGATGACGAACACCTTCATCGACAATGGCGAACATGACCCACAAGAAATCATCGAGTCGACGAAGAGAGGCATTTACATCAAGCAGATGGCCGGTGGGCAAGCCGAACTCGCGAAGGGCGATTTCGTCTTCAACGCGACGGAAGCCTATCTCATCGAAGAGGGCAAGCTGACGGCGCCAGTGCGTGGCGCGACCGTTTTCGGCAATGGCCCGGCGGTTCTCAAAGAAATTGATATGCTCGGCAATGATCTCGCGCTCGACCCGGGTATGGGTATTTGTGGGAAGGGACAATCTGCACGGGTCAGCGTTGGGCAGCCGACATTGCGCATCCCGAAAGTGCAAGTCGGCGGCACAGATGAGCCGGTCGAAGGTGTGATGGGTTAAGGAGATGAACATGACTGATTATCTTGAACTTGCGAAGGCCACCGTCAACAAAGCAGCACAAAACGGCGTTGAAGTCGAAGTCATCATCACACAAGACAAAGAGACACAAGTACGAGTCAGCGGCGGCGAGGTCGAGCAACTTTCGCAATCCGGTTCCGGTGGCATGGGTGTGCGCGTCATCCAAGATGGTCGCACCGGTTATGCCTACACTTCGGATTTGTCGGACGACAGCATTGAGCAAACATGGCGCACCGCGACCGAACTCGCTCAGGTTGCCACGCCAGACGCATATCGTGGATTGCCCGACCCGCAACCGATTCCCGACGAAGACCTCGAAATTTGGGACGCGAGTATGCAGGATGTGCCGACTGACCGCAAAATCGAATTGCTGCGGCAGATTGAACAGGCGACGCTTGATTATGACGAACGTGTCGTCGCGACGCAGTGGTGTACTTATCAAGACGCTACGAGTCATGTCTATCTCGCCAACTCGCGCGGTTTCGGCGGGCAATATGGCCGCACAACCGCCGCCGCTTATCTAATGGCCGTCGCCCGCGATGCCGATGGTCATGCAGCGACGGCTTTCGGCGTTGGCGCATCGAATTTCTTCGACGACCTCAATGCGGAAGACATCGGGCATGAAGCCGCGTCGAAGAGTATCAGCATCCTCGGTGGTAAACCGGTCGAGACGCATGTCGGCACCGTTGTGCTCGACCACTTCGTCGGCGCACAAATCATCGCGGCAATTTCCGGCGCGTTGACCGCCGAGTCGTGGCAGAAGAAGCGCTCGTTCTTGCTCGACCGCATGGGGCAAACCGTCGGTAGCGATATGGTCACGTTGCTCGACAATGGCCGCATGAAGCGCGGACTCGCCTCCGCGCCGTTTGATGGCGAAGGTGTGCCGACTTCAGCAACGCGCCTCGTCGATGAAGGCGTGCTGCAAAATTTAATCTACGACAGTTATAGTGCCCGCAAAGACAATCGCGCTTCGACCGGTAACGCGCAACGTAACGGGCATCGTGGGATGCCGTCGCTTGGGCCGAGCAATTTTTACATCCAACCGGGCAACATGACCCGCGACGAAATCATCGCCGGTGTCGAAAAGGGTTTCCTCGTCCTCAGTGGGATGCAGACCGGTGGTATCGACCCGGTGACGGGCGATTGTTCGATGAGCGCTGCGGGATTGTGGATTGAGAACGGCGAAATCACCGGGCCGGTCGATGGTGTCACGATTGCGACGACGCTCAATGATTTCCTGATGAATATCACAGCGGTCGGCAATGATCTGCGGATGATGCCCTTGTTCGGCATCATCGGGGTGCCGACGCTGCGTGTCGATCATGTAACCATCGGCGGCAGTTAGGACAGCCGTGACAGCATAAAAATTATTGAACCACAGAGACGCAGAGGACACAGAGCATGTTTTCAAAGTATTCTTTGCGTCTTTGCGTTGAATCTTTTTCTTTATCTTGTTGCATAACGAGCGCGTTCTGCCCGGTAAGCGATTCATGAACGACACCCCGCCGTTGGATGAACTGTGTCGCATCTGCTAGAATGGTATGAGTCGAGAGATAGATGCAAGGAGCGGCGCTCATGATGACAGAATTGCTCGCGGGTTTGAATCCACAACAACAAGAGGCGGTCACCACCGGCGACGGGCCGGTGCTTGTCTTGGCCGGGCCGGGCAGCGGCAAGACACGTGTCCTCACGCATCGCGTTGCCTATCTCATCCGTGAAGTGGGGGTCTATCCCGGCAGTGTGATGGCCGTCACCTTCACCAACAAAGCCGCCAACGAAATGCGTAGCCGTGTTGAGAGCCTGCTCGAATCGCGTTTGACCGGCGTACAACTCGGCACATTCCACGCCATTTGTGCGCGACTGCTGCGCCGCGAGTCACAACATACGCCGTATACTGCCGACTTCCTCATCTACGACCGCGACGATCAATTGGCGGTTATCAAGCAGGCGATGGCCGAAGCCGAAGTCAACAGCAGCAAGATGAGACCCGGTCGTGTTCTTGGTGCGATTTCTGCGGCGAAGAACGAACTCATCACGCCAGAAAAATTCAGTGCGCCGACATATTTTGGCGAAGTCGTCAAACGAGTCTATCCGCGTTATCAAGAGATTCTAGTCGCCAACAATGCGCTCGATTTCGACGACTTGTTGATGCAAATGGTTTTCTTATTGCAAAACAACGACGAGGTGCGCGAACGCTATCAACGGTATTATGAATATTTGCTCGTTGATGAATTTCAAGACACCAATATGGCGCAATATCAGCTCGTGTTATTGCTCAGCAAACCGCAGAATAATGTCTTCGCAGTCGGCGATGAAGATCAGGGTATTTATGCGTTTCGTGGCGCCGACTACCGCAATGTGATGCACTTTCGGCGAGACTTCCCGGACGCAAAAGTGATTTTGCTGGAGCAAAATTATCGCTCGACACAAGTCGTCCTTGATGTCGCCCGCGCCGTGATCAGTAAAAACACACAACGCACACCGAAAGCGCTCTTCACCGAACGCGGCGGCGGTGTCCGCGTGACACTCTATGAAGCGTATGATGAACGTGAAGAGGGTACATTCATTGTTGAACGCATCGAAGATTTACGGCGTGAACACGGTTACGATTACAAAGATTTCGCCGTGATGTATCGCACTAATGCGCAATCGCGGGCGATTGAAGACGCTTGTGTCGCGATGAATTTGCCCTACAGACTCGTCGGCGGGGTCGGTTTTTATAAACGACGCGAGATCAAAGATTTGCTGGCGTATCTGCGGCTGATTAACAATGCCAACGATACCGTCAGTTTTACGCGCATCGTCAATGTGCCGAAGCGCGGCATCGGCAAAAAATCAATCGCCGATTTTCGCAAGTGGGTGGCGAAGAATAATTTCACGCAGGAATTGGCGTTGTCCGTCATTGCTGAGGGCGGTGAGTTCCCGTTGTCGGGCAAAGCCGCCCGCAGTATGACCGAGTTTACCAAGAATATTTTCGCGTGGCGCAAACAAGCCGACGACGGCGATTTGACGTTGTTGCTCGACGACATCGTGGCGCGGACGGGCTTCAATTTATATTTGCATGACATCAGCGACAGCGAGAATCAGACGATTGAACGCAGCGAGAATGTACGCGAGTTGCGCGGTCTGCTAAAAGAATATGAGGGCGAAACGCTCGGCGAATTTCTCGCGGAGATCGCCCTCGTAGCCGATGTTGATGAAATCGACGACAACGACGACAAAGTGACGTTGTTGACGCTGCATTCGGCCAAAGGCTTAGAATTCCCGGTCGTGTTTATCTCTGGTGTTGAGGATGGGTTGCTGCCACATATCCGCTCGTTTGATGACTCGGAAGGCATGGCGGAAGAACGTCGCTTGATGTATGTCGGCGTGACACGGGCGATGGACGAATTGTATCTGTCGTACACCTTCCGGCGGGCGATGTATAATGCTACCGGTGGGCCGAATGAACCATCTCGCTTTCTTGAGGACATCCCCGCGCATTTGACGAAAGACATCCCGCCGATGCTCGCGCAAAAGCAAAATCAACGCGCTTTTGCAGACGAAATCTCGTGGGAAACCGATTGGGATGCGCCACGACTCGGTCAGCGGATGCGTGATGATGCACACGCTGCGACGCCGAAACCCGAACCAAAACCGACATTGTTCAAGAGCAATCAACGTGTGTATCACGGCATCTTCGGCGAAGGCATCGTCATCGAAAGCAAGCGCGTCGATGACGACGATGAAGAAGTCGTCGTCTCATTCGCGGAGGGGGGCATCAAACGCTTGATGGCGAGCTTCGCAAAGCTAACGATTTTAGACGGATAGCCTCGATCTTCTCTCATCAAACGCTCAACATTTTAAGACCATGCTCTGACGTTTTTCATAGACTGTTCTTACACTCGATTCCTATCCTGATTGTGGTGATTTATCCGACACATACAACGATCAGGAGGTTGAGAAATGTCTCTTCGTGTGTCAAAAAATCTTGCTCTCTTGGGGGCAGTTGTGTTGATTGTGTTTATGCTTGGTACGGTCAATTGGGTTAACGCTGAGCCGCAATTGCAAACCGATGTGCTGGTGGATAATCCCTCGTTATTTACGCAAATTTATAACGACGTCAGCCCATCGGTGGTGGCGATCAACGTCACTGCCCGGCGTGAAGGCAGCGGATTTTTCAATCAAGATAACACGGTGATTGCCTCTGGTTCAGGATTTGTGATTGATGAAGAAGGCCACATCATCACCAACAATCATGTTGTCGATGGCGCGACGCGCATTGAGATTAATTTCCTCGATGGAACGATTACCCGCGCCGAAATTGTCGGCCTCGACCCGGACAGCGACCTCGCCGTGTTGGATGTCGAATTGCCGGAAGAGAAATTGCATCCGGTGACGTTTGGCGACTCCGATGCGCTTCAAATCGGCGAGCCGGTGCTTGCGATTGGCAGTCCGTTTGGGCAGCGTTGGACTTTGACGAGTGGTATCGTCAGCGCCGTTGACCGCACAATTCAAGGGTTGACGAACTTCAGCATCGGCGGTGTGATTCAAACCGATGCGCCGATTAATCCCGGTAACAGTGGCGGCCCGTTATTCAATCTGAAAGGCGAGGTGGTCGGCGTCAATTCACAAATTATCAGCGCCTCGCGTAGCAGCGCCGGCATTGGCTTCTCAATTCCGAGTAATTTGGCACAACGTGTCGCGCGAGAGTTGATTGACAACGGCTTCGTCAGTTACAGTTTTCTCGGTATCGGCGGCAGCGACATCACCTTGCCGATTATCGAAGCACTTGGTTTGCCGAATGACATGCGCGGCGTTGTCGTGGGCAGTGTCGAACCGGGTGGCCCGGCTGCTCGTGCCGGTCTGCGTGAACCAAGCACAGACACCGTTGAAATTGATGGTCAGCCGGTGCCAACATCGGTGGACATCATCACAGCGATTAATGGTGAACCCCTGCGCGGTATGGCCGACTTAATTGCTTATCTCGGCAACAATACACAGCCGGGTGATACCGTCACATTGACGATTTTACGAGATGGCGATGAATTCGACACCGATGTACGTCTGATTCCGCGTCCGTAAAATGACCCAATTCGTTATGTGTGTAAGCAGGCGCCTCAATAATGGGACGCCTGTTTTTTTGTTATAATCGGTCTAGTGTGGTTGTGTCTACCTCATTGATCTGTTGCTAAAATGGGGCGCATCATCAACGGAGTAAAAGGATGACATCATGCGCAATGTCGCGATTTTGATTTTCAACCAAGTCGAAGTGTTGGACTTCGCCGGGCCGTTAGAAGTTTTCGGTGTTACGGCGTCGTATAACGACCCGCCGCCGTTTCGGGTGTACACCGTCGCCGAGACCGCCGCGCCGATTACTGCGCGACAGGGGCTGAGTGTCAATCCGAATTATGCGATCACGAATTGCCCGCTGCCGGACATCATCATCGTGCCTGGTGGACGTGGTGTGCGCACCGAGGTCGATAACTCGGTCTTGATTGATTGGATTCGGGCGCAACACGAACGCACCGAATTGACGCTTTCGGTTTGCACCGGGGCGTGGATGTTGGCGAAAGTCGGTGCTTTGGATGGTCTAAGCGCGACAACACATCATGCCGGTTACGACCGGCTGGCCGAACTCGCGCCGAATACAACACTGATGCCGGGTGAGCGTTTTGTCGACAACGGCAAAGTCGTTACGTCTGCTGGAGTCTCGGCGGGAATCGATATGTCATTGCATATTGTCGCTCGTTTGTTGGGCGATGATGTCGCTCTCGCGACGGCGACCGTCATGGAATATGAATATTGGCAACCGGTCGCGCAGGCATGAGGCGGTTTGTCGAGATTCAACGCATGTGTCGCTCCTACAATCTGTGTTGAATCTTTTGATTTTTCTTGGCGTTCTTGGTGTCTTTGCGGTTTAATAGTGCTATGTTTTTAAGTTGGAAGCTGTGGCAAGGGTTACGCAACCCACAATATCTCAATCCGATTTTTCGCCGGGCACGCTATCGCAAGCCATCACCGGCGCTGCCACCACAGGCGCAATTATATCTTAAGCGGGGCACGCAACTCATCCTCTTCATCGTCATCTTGATTATTGCCTACTCGCGCCCGTTGGCCTTGATGTATGCTGTCATTGCGCTGCCGATGTTCCCGGTGTTGTTGCTGCTTTCACTGCCGGTGTGGTTTCCGCTTGGCAATCAGATTTTCTGCATTGTGTGGACGATGCGCACGGGGGAAATCGTCGCCCGCTCACATGAAAACGGTGTTTATGATCTCATCTGTTTGTATCCGGGCGGGTCATTTGGTGCGAATTGGGCGTTATGCAATGGCGCATTGCATCGCGGCTCGACCTTCGATATGTTACACGGCGTTCTGACGATATTGGTCGGGATTGGTACAGTCGCCTTGGGGATGATCATCATCGTTGTGATTTCGTTCACTTTGTTCGGCAGTCCATTGCAGGGTGTCGCGACTGCCGTGCAACTCGTCGTCTCGGGGCTGATTGTGTTGGCCGCCTATTATCTCGACTTCGCGCAATCGATGGTGCTCAGCAGTATCGTCGGCTTGCTGGTGCCGACCGTCGTCCCAACTCGCAACGATTCGCGCGTCGGCGCGGCGGTCATCTTCATCACGATACAAATCACGATTTATGCGCTTGGTATTCTCGTTGCCCTCTTGCTCTTGCCCGCACTCTTCAACCGTATCGGCGTCAGTGGCGAGGCGATAGGCATCGTGTTGACATTTCTGCGATTGAGCTTCTTCATCGTACTGCGAGAGATCATCATTCGAGGTTTGTGGCGTATGTTGACCGACCGCCTCAATGCGCCCGCCCATCAGACCGATTGGATTCTGTCGCCGACTCGTCCGGCGTAATCGCGCACCTGAATACCAAATGTGCTATTTGCTGCCGTTCAATCGCTGTTATCTTGTGGGGGATTGCGCCGCCGTTTTCGTCGAGGTGGGCGGACTCGTTCGCCTTGATGATCGCGATAGAATTTGCGCCACTCTTCACGGAATTCGTTCTGGTCAACTGTGATGACATTCTCGGCTGGCAATTCCGGCACTTCGGCGATGATGTCGGCGAGTACCTTCTCAACGAAAAACATCATCGCGAGGCATTGCAATTTCGCCAGCAGCCAACGCTCTAACCACACCAACGAAAACAAAAAGACAATCGAAAAGATGATGAACCATAACGGCCACGGCACGAAGATGACGATTGACGTCAACAATAGGGGGAATAACGAACCGAGCGCGAAATATTGCCAATTGAGACGAAAGCTGACTTCAAGACGTGAATAGCCTTGACCGAGATCAGTAAAATTCCCGAATGCAACCGCCGCCGTCGCCGTGCGGGTGCGAAAGCGCCACCGCCGACTCGTGCTCGTCATTTGGAAGCTGTTCTCGCCGACGAGTTCAATTGTGTAGCGGCGTCCGTCCATATACAGCGTATCTAAATCGAGACGGGCGTGTCGAGGGCGGCGCGCCGCAGCCAACGCTTGTATGATCTGACGCGGTGTCGCCTTGAGGGTCAAGCGCACCGTTGGATGCACACGCCACAATCGCGCCGGCAACCAATGCGGCAGATACTCTATACGATGATTTTCGTTGGAAGCGGGTACAGCCATGATGCCTCCAAAATACAAAGAACGCCAAGCGGTATCGACATATTGACTTGGCGCTCTTGATGACTCGGTGATTGCAAAGATGCCGAGAATATTGGCTAGATGCGACAGTGTGCGCATGTAGAGTCTAAAAATGACTAAAAACTGAAAAGGCGCAAAAGACACAACACAAAGGGAACACAAGACTTGTATAGATGTTGAGATTCCCTAACAATGCCCTGCGGGTCAGTATATTTCAGAAATCACACAATCAATTCGGCAATCGCGACGACGCGCTCTTGATATGTGTCCGAAAAGAAATTGTATGCGCCGCAGGTTATCAGCGTGAGTTGTTCATGAGTCGTCGGGTAGAGTACACTCAAATCATCCGGTTCAACGACCAATAAATCGGTGACAACATAACGCCGCTCAACACCTTCTTCTGTCAAAATAATCGGATCGCCAATTTGCAATTCGTTCAGATTCTCGAAAATGCCGGGACGCCCATCAGCCAATTCCACATGTCCAGAGAGGACAATGTTACCCGGTGTGTTCAACCATGATGTGCCCTGCAAATGCCCAACATTTGTGCCGAGATTGCTGACGTCCCAACTGCTGCCATTGAGGAAGGTTTCAATCACTGGTGCTTGCACGCCGAGTGTCGGCAAGAAAAGGCTAGTCTCTGTATTCGGGTCAACACCATCAATCACAATATTGCTGCCAAGCGACACATCATCTGGAATGCGGCTTTCATCAACCTCCGGCGGCGCGGGCGCTTCATCCGAACTTCCAAAAAGGTCGCCCGCTTCCGGCACGGCAGCCCCATCATTATTTTGTGGGACGATGGCGACTCCTTGCCCACTCTCTTGACCGCGACTGTCCATGATGAAGAAAACCGCCCCGGCAATGATGCCGAGTATAATTACAATCAATATTGCACGTCCCGAACCGCCTGATTGTCGTCTGTACATCATTCTCGTCCCAACCTATCTGTAACCCATTCCAATAGATAGCGCAATTATACCGTATAAATTGTAATATGGGGGATCATGTTTACCGCAGTCAAATCATGGATTCTGTTTGCGGCGTTCGTCGGCAATCAACAGACTCCGCCGCACGAGTTCGACTCGCTCTTGCAAGCCAAGCCGGTCGAATTGTTCGTAGGCGGCGGTGTAATAGGTGACAGCCTGTTCGTAATCCCCGGCGTATCCCATCACATCACCAATGCGTCGCATCAACTCGGCCTCGACAATTTCATCGCCGGTCTCGTGGGCGAAATTCAAGGTTTCGCTATAATAATCGAGCGCTTTATGAAAGTGCGTATAGGCCGTCTGTGAATCTTGTTCTTGACGACCGATTTCGCTGTGAATGTTGCCGAGAATGCCAAAGCTAACAGCGCGTGCTTCTTGTTCGCCGAATGCGTCGTAAATTTCGATAGCCTCTGCAAAACACATCAACGCCTCTTCATAACGATGCAGCCCGATATAGCTGTTGCCAAGATTCGACAGACGTGTCGCAAGACCACGCCGGTCGCGCAATTGGCGGGCCACTTCGACCGACCGTTGATGCAACTCCGCCGCTTGTGCATATAATTGAAGGTCATCATACACGAGACCGAGATTGCCAAGCCAGATGCCGCGCCCACGCACATCGCCGATTTCTTGCGCAATGACAAGCGCCTGATTGAGATAATGGATGGCTTCTTCGTGTTTGCCGATTTCACGCAGGATATTGCCCATGTTGCCGAGTAAGCCGTCTTCGGCCACACGGTCGCCTTCTTCACGCGCTAATTTGAGCGCAAGATTGAAATATTTGAGCGCTTCGTCCGACTTGCCGATGCGATGATAAATCAAGGCAACATTGCCCAGATGCCGCCCTTCCGCCGCTCGGTCGCCGTTTTCGTGCGCAATTTGGGCCGCCTGCTTGAGGTAACGCAGCGCCGCTGGGAAGTCTTGCTGCTGCAGTGCCAATCGAATTTCGCGTAAGAGTGCAATTGGGTCATCCATGTCATTAGTTTACACCAATCTTGACGATGCGAATATGAACTTTCATG
Organism: Chloroflexota bacterium; assembly: GCA_003695675.1. Classification (GTDB taxonomy): domain Bacteria; phylum Chloroflexota; class Anaerolineae; order Aggregatilineales; family Phototrophicaceae. Next base: position 5,057 of record RFIA01000191.1, on the reverse strand, counting down.
ATGAATTTGGGCATTATCCATCTACGAAGCGCTATAGCTTATCGCACTTTGTAAAGTTACAATGGAGACTATCTATTTGTCCACATAGCCATCCCATATAATACGCATGACTGTTGCATCGACCCGACAACATCCCTTGCCGCGCCTGCTAAGTTATACTCGGCAATATCGTCTACGTGTTTTGCTGGCGATTCTATTCTCCGTGCTCAATAAAATCTTCGATATTGCGCCGCCGTTGTTGATAGGCGCAGCGGTCGATGTTGTCGTGCGTCGCGAGAGTTCGTTCATCGCTGGGTGGGGCTTCCCCGATGTCGAGACCCAATTGCTGATTCTATCGCTGCTGACACTCATCATCTGGCTTTTGGAGTCGTTGTTTGATTATGTAGCGCATGTCTACTGGCGCAATCTCGCCCAACTCATCGAGCACGAGATGCGTCTCGACACCTATCAGCATGTGCAACAGCTTGAGATGGCCTACTTTGAAGATCAAAGTACGGGTACACTCATGTCCGTCCTCAATGACGACATCAATCAACTAGAGCGCTTCCTCGACATCGGCGCGGATGAGCTTGTGCAGATTGTGACGACAGTCATCGTCATCGGCGCGATATTCTTCAGCATCGCGCCCGGCGTCGCGTGGATGGCAATCGTCCCAATGCCGTTCATTGTGTGGGGGTCGGTCTGGTTTCAAAAACGACTCGCGCCGCGCTACATCGCCGTGCGCGAGCAAGTCAGTATGCTCAATCATCATTTGGCGAATAATCTCGGTGGCATCGCGACGATTAAGAGCTTCACCGCCGAAGCACAAGAAGTCCAACGCATCGAACAACAAAGCCAAATTTACCGCAGCCGCAACCGCAGCGCGATTATCCTCAGTTCGGCTTTCTCGCCCTTGATTCGCATCTTGATTGTGATGGGCTTCGTCGCGATTATCTTTTTTGGCGGCGAACTTGCGCTCAACGGTGAAGTTGAACTCGGCGCGTATAGTGTCCTCATCTTCATGACGCAACGTCTGCTGTGGCCGTTGACGCGCTTGGGCGAAACGTTTGACCTCTATCAACGGGCGATGGCATCGACAACGCGCATTCTCGACCTACTCAAAATCGAATCGAAAATTGTCGATGGCGAGCAATCGCTGCCGCTTGAAACGGTGCGCGGCGAAGTCACCTTCGATGATGTGTATTTCGCCTACACCAATGGACAAGCCGTGCTCAAAGGCTTGTCGCTGCACATCCCCGCCGGTGCTACAGCCGCCATCGTTGGCGCGACCGGCGCAGGCAAAAGCACGGTGATTAAATTGCTCCTGCGCTTTTACGATGTCACGCAAGGACGTATCCTCGTCGATGGGTATGATGTGCGCAACTTGCACGTCGCTGATTTGCGCAGCGCCATCGGCCTCGTTAGTCAAGATGTGTTTTTGTTTCATGGCACCGTGCGCGAGAATATCGCTTACGGCACATTCGACGCCGCGATGGACGACATCGTCAACGCGGCCAAAATCGCTGAGGCGCACGAGTTCATCATGCAGTTGCCGCAAGGCTACGACACGATTGTTGGCGAGCGCGGGCAGAAGCTCTCCGGCGGGCAACGGCAGCGCATCTCTATCGCCCGCGCCGTCCTCAAAGACCCGCCTGTGCTGATTCTCGACGAAGCAACATCCTCGGTCGATAACGAAACCGAAGCCGCAATTCAACGCTCGCTGGAGAAAATCGCCGTCGGTCGCACGACCATCATCATCGCACATCGCCTCTCCACGATTCGCAACGCCGACCGCATCTTCGTGCTTGAAGACGGTGTGCTCACTGAGCAGGGACGGCACGAAGACCTCGCGCAACATGACGGTCTGTATGCTGCGTTGTGGCGCGTGCAAACCGGCGACAAGCTCCGCGCCGTGGGGGATTGAGATGCGTTAGGCGATATGATTAGGAATGAAGACGACAATAACGCTGTTTTCAAGGGGCACGCCACCACAAAGGCATGAAAATGTTGCCGAGTATTGCACGCAACGCTCTAACGGATTTTCTCTGCGTCTCTGCGTTAAACCTGTTCGTTTTTCTTGGCGTCTTTGCGGTTGATCCGTTCTATTTTCAGAGGAGAGAGGTATGAGCGATTCAATCAATGGCATTTTCAATATTTTGGCGACTCCGTTTGATGCGGCGCAGCAGATTGATTTTGACAGTTTGAAGCGCCTAGTTGAATTTCAAATACGTCTTGGTGCGCACGGCCTAACGATCATGGGGGTGTTGGGCGAGGCGGCCAAGATGGATGTTGACGAACGCCGCCGCGTCATGGAAACGGTGATGGCAACTGTCAACGGGCGTATTCCGGTTGTCGTCGGCGCGAGTCATCACGACAGGGCGACGTGCATTGCATTGTGCAAAGCCGCTTTCGAGAATGGTGCTGCCGGTGTGATGGTTGCGCCGCCGCCCTTTGACCCGCCGACCGATCCGAAAGTCATCGAATTGTACAGCGAACTGGGTGCGGCGGTGGACGGCGCAATTGTCGTGCAAGATTTCCCGCCGGTCAACAATGTCATCATGTCGGCGGATTTATTGGCGCAGATAGCCGAAGACATCCCCAATGCACGGCATCTCAAACTTGAAGACCCACCCCTGATGCAAAAAATTTCCGCTATTCGTGAACGCACCGACAAATTCAAAATCTTTGGCGGACTCGGCGGCATGTTTTTGCTCGAAGAATTACAACGTGGCGCAAATGGCACAATGACCGGTTTCGCCTTCACCGAGATTCTGATTGCGATTTACGACGCTATGCAAGATGGGCGCGAGGATGATGCGGTGCGCATCTTCGATCATTATCTGCCGCTCATCCGTTACGAGAATCAGCCGGTGATTAACTTGACGATTCGCAAAGAAATTTTGTATCGGCGCGGCGCTATCGCCAACGCGACCCCGCGTGACCCGTTCGCACCGATTGACGCCGGGACGCACGCCGAAATCAGCGCGTTATTCAAGCGCGTCGGCATCGACGACCCGACACAAAAAATAACATTTGCGTGAAATGTTGTAAAGAAATTGAACCGTCGAGACGCAAAGAACACAGAGGTTTTTTCTGCGGTCTTTGCAACTCCGCGCTAAAGTTTTTAAGATAAGAGCGGCCCTTTTATTGTCATATTGCGAGGATATGTTAAATGGAAATCCACGAAGGTGATTTCATCATTTCTGATTTTGAATTTACCAATGGCGAAGTCTTGCCGGAGTTGCGGCTGCATTATACGACACTCGGTCAACCGCAACGTGATGATGCGGGTGTTGTTCGCAATGCGGTCTTGATTTTGCACGGGACAACCGGCAGCGGCAAGAATTTTCTCGGCGAACATTTTGCAGGCGTGTTGTTTGGGCCGGGTCAATTGCTAGATGCTGAACAGCATTACATCATTCTGCCAGATGGCATCGGGCACGGGCAATCAAGCAAACCGAGTGACGGTCTGCGTGCCAAGTTCCCAGCGTATGGTTATGCCGATATGGTGCGGGCGCAATATCAACTCGTGACCGAAGGACTCGGCGTCAATCATCTGCGCTTGGTGATGGGAACATCGATGGGCGGGATGCACACATGGCTATGGGGGCAAACGCATCCCGATTTTATGGATGCGCTCATGCCGCTTGCCAGCAACCCGGCGGAAATCGCGGGACGCAATCGCATGATGCGTCGCATGATTATCGACGCTATCCGCAGCGACCCCGAATGGTGCGACGGCGAGTACGCGACGCAACCGCGTGGTTTGGTGACAGCCATCTATATCTTGCTCATCATGGGCAGCATTCCGCTTCAGTGGCAAAAAGAAGCCCCAACTCGCGACGCAGCCGACGCCCTGCTTGAAGAAAAAGTACAAATGGCGCTGGCCGACCGCGATGCCAACGACATGCTCTATCAAGTCGCGGCGTCATACGATTATAATCCCGCCCCCGGTTTGTCGCGGATTAAAGCGCCGCTACTCGCGATCAATTCCGCAGACGATCAAGTCAATCCGCCGGAATTGGGTTTGCTGGAAGCAGGTATCGCGCAGGTGGAACGCGGTCGGTATGTTCTGCTGCCGATTAGCGACGAGACGCGCGGTCACGGCACGCACTCATTGCCTGCGCTGTGGCAACATCACCTCGCCGACTTGTTGGCGGAGAGTGGGTGAGGGCCTGATTGGACGAAAACCTAACCAAACAGGATGGCAAGATGACGTCATCGGTCATTTTTGATAACGAAGTTCCCGATTTCATGTTGCTCTAAAAGTTGGAGAAGATTTTCGCCATCAATCAATGCAATGTGATAATCTTGGGCAAATTGGTAAGAGGCCGCACCGAAACTGCTGGTGGTAACAAGAATACCTTTCATCGCGTTCTCTGCCTGCATAGCACCATATAATGCCCGAACTTCTTTTACGCCGACCGGATTACGGTATCGTTTGACTTGAATAGCGATTTTCCCGCCGGTGATTGGCGTTTCATCAATTGCGATAACGTCGATGCCTCCATCATTCGATTGTTGTGTTGTGGTTGCATTCAGCCCCATTGCATTGAATAAAGCGGTGACGAGATGTTCAAATTCAAACGGATCCATCTCTAATAGATTGATGGCTTCATTCATTGAGGAACTGTAGTCGAGTTTTGAATCCCTGACAACGACAATAGGCGCAATCGGTTCTGCTGCAGCAAAATTTGAAGACATTCGTGCATTGAGATGATTCAAGCAAGCCATCTTGTCTACCCGCTCCAAATCTAATTCTTGGAATTTAGTGCGATCAACCTGAACACTAATGAGACACGGTTGAATATCTTTTCCAGTAGCGGGATCAATTGCATTTGTAACACCGTTGAAAACGACCGAATGGATTGCTTCCACCATATCTGCTGCAAAGAGTTCATATATCACGCGCAACGTAATCGAAGCAATCACATCCGCATATAGTGCTTCCATGTTTCGTTTATCGGTTTTATTGAGTTGTTCTGGCTCGATTTCATCACGTGCCTTGACATATTTGAATCCCTTTTTGTTTGGGATAATGTCTTCATACTTTGGCAATAAAAATTGGATAAAAAATT
>RFIA01000190.1 GCA_003695675.1 Chloroflexota bacterium | reverse complement strand
TGTACTCACTATCCTGTTGTTAAGCTGCCGCCCTGTACCCCAGAGCGTCCACCATCTTACCACCTCCCCTCCCCACCAGTCAACCCCTTCCCCTAACCTCTCCCAAACCCGTTTGGGATATCCCCTAAATTTGGGATATATTGAATACCTCTCAGCTTGCTCAACAGCCAAGTGACCGTTGGCAAATGCGATTCGTCGGCCAAAAAGCGTTCAAGCCCCGCCTACATCACACGGAAGCGCCGCATCGACATAATAATCTAGGCGCACAGCATCTTGAGACAGGCGTGTCTCACACAAGCGATGCCCCGCTATCATGTCATCTTCGTAGACAGATAACATCTCAAGCTGAGCGTCGGATTGATAGATCAACCAAAAAGAGGGGAGCGTTTCAAAATCGACAGCATCTAATGTATCTTCGCGCAATTGAAGCAAGGGGCGGTCGAGTTGAAATCCGTAAAAATCAAAAATACGATTCGGTATTCTGACCGAATCATTCAAAATCAACACGGGCGTGGCCGCATCGTCAGTTGGCTCATTGGCTTCAAAAGCCGCGACCATACGATGAAGCGGTATCCAATCGACAAAATCAGATGACAACCGATTGGTATAACGGCCAAGCTCAGTCGATGTTGTGAACAATACGGCCACCACCACCCACGCCAACATCACCCCCGACACAAGCGGTCGCCATTTCGTCAAATACACCAGACCAAGCGCAGCAATCAACGCCATCGACGGCCACAACGTCAACACATAGCGCAGGCGACGGGCGGGCAACAAAGCCGCTTCGCGATTGAGCAAAACAATCGCTGCAAAGGCGACACCGAACATCATGAAAACAAATAAAATATTGCGCTGCCTGAGGCGCGAAACATTGACATATAACAAACTGCTGGCCGCAACGACGATGAACAAGGGGACAAAATTGTTGCTGAAAATCACCATGAAATTGTAAATCACTTCCGGCGACCGCAGCGCAGACGCCTCCAGCGATGTACGATTCGTCGTGCCATCGATGACGACCGGCAGCCACGGTAAAAATGAAACCCCGACCAGCGCCATCACGCCATTCAATGTCCACCACCGGCGTGTCTTGTGCGCGATCAGCAGATGATACACACCGAGACTGAGCAGTGGGAAAATGCCGAAATAATGGGTATACAACAAGGCGACCGAACCGAGATAGAGTGTCAGCCATATCGCCCAACTTGGCCGTCCCTCATCCGACATCACACGCCAGTAGCCCCACATCACCAGCGCGGCCAAGCCGGGCAGCATCGAATACATGCGGACTTCGTGCATATAAAAAATGAAGAACGCGGACACAGCGACGAAGAACGCCGCGAACAACCCCGCTTGTGGCGAGATCACATCGCGCCCCAGCCGGTATGACCATGCGATGGTCAGCACACCCAGCAACAACGACAACGCCCGCATCGCGGGGACGCTGCGCCCAACAAGTTGCGCCCAGCCCAGCAGCGTCACAAAATACAAGGGGCCGTGCTGCGGGCTGTTGTCGGCGACGCTGTGCCATGTGTCCGACGGGGAAGTGTTCGTAGCAAAAAAGCCGATATGACTGTACGACTCGTACTCGCTGCCGAAAATTGGATCTGCATTCAGATGAAGGCTCGCAATTATCACCGCAAATAAAATGATCGGGATGACGAACCACCAATGAGGCTTGATTATCATCGATATCACGACCGGTCAAATTGCAAAATCGGAATCATGTCGTGGGCAACACTTTCGGAGAGATGGCGTCCCAAAACGCGCTCACCAGTGAGATAATTGTAGACAATCATTTGAACGGTGTATGCGCCGTCCGGCAAATCGGCGACATCCAGCATGCGCACGTCGAGCAAATCAAGCGGCACGCGGTAATCCATCTGCCCGACCTTGTTCATGTCCGCATCGAATATTTGCAGCGAAACCGAGTAGGGTTCATCGCCAGCCGCCTCAGAAACGCGCCATGAGGTGACCAAGCGCAGCGCATCATCGTCCGCATTGGCCAACAACGGCGCCGTCACCATAATATTGTCGCCATCGAAGGCCATCTCATAATCCGGATTGAGCACCATCTCGCACGGAATTGATTGGAGCACGTAATATTCGAGGCGCAAATCATCGCGGTCAACGAATGTCTTGCAATACTGATGATTCTTCGTGATGACTTCGCGGTACACATCATAATCCCAAACCGGCAGTTCGGGGTCGTATGCCAGCCAGAATGACAATACCGACTCGTTTATATCCGCATTGTCCAGATGGCGTTCGGTCACATTTGTCGTCACACGGCCAAGCGCATACGAATAATATTGCAGAATGTTATCGTCGAGATTGAGACGCTCTTTGACCGTGATGACCCATTCGTTAGGACTCGCCCGCAACCCAATGCGCTTAATCTCATCGGTGATGGTGTGCAGAGGGGGGTAGCGGTCGAAAGCAATCTGCGCCTGATTGGTATAAAACACAAGGTCATCGGACGAAGCGAACGAAAATCCGGCGGCCAACCACACCGCGAATAACGCGACAATCGCAAGCCGCCAACGCGCAAAGCGGCTGATACCTAACCCCGCGACGAGCGCCAGAGTCGGCCATAAGACGATTGAATAACGTAAGCGCCGCGCCGGGAGCACGGGCGAAATTTCGTTGGCGATCAATATCGGCAGCAGCGTCGCTAAGAACATCACCAACACAAAGGCCGTGTTGCGTTGTTTGACGCGCGGCAGATAGAGCACTCCGCTAATCAGCACGATGGCCGCCAAGGGCGCGAGGCCGTTGCCGAAAATTTTATCGACCGTATAGAGCACATCGATTGTCGAAAGCGATGTCGCCGCGAGCGAACTTCGCGTGGTGAACCCGGCGATGACAATCGGCAGCCATGGCAAAAATGTCAATCCAGACAGCGCCATCGTCACCACAACCAACCACCACCGCTTGCCTTTGGCGATATAAATCAGATGGTAGATGCCGAGCGCGACGAGCGGAAAGATACCGAAATAATGGGTATAGATCAACAGCGTCGCGCCGAGATATAAGCCGAGCCAAGCCACAAAGCGCGGCTGCTCTTCGCGGCTGACGATGTACCAATAGAGCCACATGACAAAAGCAACCAACGCCGCCATCATCGAATACATGCGGATTTCGTGCATATAAAAGATGAAGTAGACCGAAACGGAAAGAATCGCGGCGGCGAAAAGTCCAACTTGATAGGAGACCGTGTCCCGCCCGATGCGATAAATAAAGACGAGGGTGAAGACGCCGATAAAAAACGATAATGTGCGGGCGGCCAGCGCCCCCGTGCCGACCAGCAGGGTCCACCCACGCAGCAAAATAAAATAGAGCGGCGCGTGCTGCGGGCTTGTGTCCGCCACGCTGTACCATATTTGTAAGGGCGAATAACCGCCATCAAATAAGCCAATATTCCGGTAAGACTGAAACTCGCCTTTGTAGACCGGGTCGCCGTTGAGATTGAGCGCCGTCAACCCCGTTGCCAACAAAATCACCGGGACAAGCCACCACCATTGTGGGAAATGTCGTGTCATCAATTACCAAGATACCTGCTGCGTAAATCCTAGTTACATTTCGCTGCGCCCTTGCAACGCCCGTGTGACCGTCACTGAGTCGGCATATTCGATGTCGCTGCCGACGGGCAGGCCGCGCGCGAGGCGCGTCAGCTTGACGCCTTTGCCCGTCAATTCGCGCTGAATGTACATCGCGGTCGCGTCGCCTTCGAGACCGGGATTCGTCGCGATAATCACTTCGAGGATATGTTCTTGCACGACTCGCTGCACCAACTCGCGGATTTTGAGTTCGTCCGGGCCGATGCCGTTGACCGGTGAAATCGCGCCGTGCAGCACATGATAACGGCCTTGATAAACGCCGGTGCGCTCAAGCGCGAGGACATCAAGCGGCTCTTCGACGACGGCGATGGTTTCGGCATCGCGCTGTGCATCGCTGCATATCGCGCACGGGTCGTCTACCGTGATGTTGTAGCACACGGAACAAAAGCGCGTCTCGGCTTTGAGGTCGCGCAGCGCATCGGCGAGTTGCAGCGTGATATCGTCCGGCGTCCGCAACAGATAATACGTCAAGCGCGAGGCCGTCTTCGGCCCGATGCCGGGCAGGCGCGAAAAAGCCTCGATTAAATTTGTGACCGGTTCGGGTATCGCTTTGCTCATGATTCCCTATTCTTCGATAAACTGCAAAGACGCCGGGCATTGCACGCCACTTGCGCATCAGGCTAGCGCCAGAAACTAAAGTTTTCGGCTACCCGAAAAGCCAAGTACCCTGAAGGGTACTATTTAACGTCTTTGGATAACCCCTTTAGTGGGTTTGGTATGTCGGTAGCCGGATGTTTGAACATTTGGCGGGGCTGACCAGCTGCCTCGCTACATGCCGCCGAGTAAATCGCCAAGACCGGGAATGTTGCCCAGACCGCCGCTAATCTCTTCCATACGCTCAGCCGCCATCATCTGGCTTTGCTCAACCGCTTGATTCATGGCCGCGACGAGCATATCTTGCAAGTCAGTAACCCATTCTTCGTCTTCCGTATCAATCATGTCTTTGTTGAGCGTAATCGATTGAATCCGTTGATGCCCGGTGATGACGACCGTGACGGCGCCGCCGCCAACCGAAACCTCGACCGTCTCATCGGCGAGTGCCTCTTGCGCGAGCCGCATGTCATCTTGCATCTTCTGGATTTGTTTCATCATACCGCCCATATTCGGCATTCCGCCGCCACCACCACCACGACCGAAACCACCACGTCGTTTTGCCATCTTTATTACTCCTGTCGTCTAAACTTTGCCCCTGATTATAACACAGTCGCAACATCTCGAAAGATGACACTCGCATATTGTGTCCGCTTCGGTATAGTGATAAGCAAATACAAACGCACTGAGGAGGCCTCCAATGGATGTATTCGACGCCATTCGCAGCAAACGCGCCGTCCGCAAATATACTGACGACCCCCTGCCGCGCGAAGTCATCACACAAATTTTGCAGGCCGGGCGCCGGGCGCAAAGTTCAAAGAATACACAGCCATGGCAATTCATCGTCGTGAGCGACCGCGAAACACTCGAACAGCTCGGCACGACGGGCGATTATCTCGGCCATGTGCCTAGCGCGGCCTTGTGTATCGTCCTCGCTATGCCGACCGACGGCCATCAAGGATGGAAGATGTTCGATCTCGGTCAGGCCGCATCGTATATGCAGCTTGCCGCCGAAGCGCTTGGAGTCGGGTCGTGTATCGGCGCAATTCATCGCCCGGATGCCGCGCGTGCGCTGCTGAATATCCCGGCGACACACACCGCACTCGCATTGATCTCGTTCGGGTATCCACATCCTGATGATGAACGCTCCGCAATCGTCACACAAGGACGTAAATCGCTCGACGACATCACCCATTGGGAGACGTGGTAGGGTCGCTTGTGGCACAAATGGCGGCAATGGCACAGCGCCATTTTGTGCCAAACGCACAGCCGGTCAGCATCTGAATATATCGCTTTTAGACGCTGACCGGCTGACCGAAATCCTTATTTGTCGCCGCTGTCACAGCCTACACGGTCGCTTTTTACACACGTGCTTGATTAGCTGTTATCCTCACGACCACGCGAGAGGAGTTTGCGTGCTTTAACCGCAATCTTGCTGACCGGGCTGGGCTTCTGCTTCGGTAACTTGACCGTCAGAATGCCATTTTCAAGCGACGCATCGGCCTTGTCGACTTTGACCGCTTCTGGCAACAAAACCGAACGCGCAAACTTACCATATCGCATTTCGCGGATATGCCAGTTGGCTTGTTGGTCTTGACGCTCTGACTTCGACTCGGCGGTGATCGTCAAGACATTGCCTTGGACATCAACATGCACATCATCTTCGCTAAATCCCGGCACAGATGTGCGAACGACGATATTGTTTTCATCGCTCGTCATATCAATCGGCAGTAAATTTGCATCTTGTGACTGCACAAGCCCATCCTCTAGCGCAGCGAACGGCATGTTGAACATCGACCGCATCCGCTCCATAGCACGGTCTAAATCATAGAAGAGGTCATACAAATCTCGACGTATCAGACTCATATCACACCTCCTTTTATTGATTAGGCTCTGTTGACATTTGCGCTTTGATGCAAAAATAAGGGACAATCGTTGGGGTTTAGCTTGCTAAACCCTTCAGGGCATTGCACGCAATGCCCCAAC
>RFIA01000001.1 GCA_003695675.1 Chloroflexota bacterium | reverse complement strand
GGCGGCGTCTTTGTCAAGGGAGTTGCGAAAACGCTTACTCCAAATAATCTCTGAGATGACGGCTGCGACGCGGATGTCGTAGGCGACGCAAGGCGCGGCCTTCGATTTGGCGGATGCGTTCGCGCGTCAAGCCGAATTTTTGCCCGACTTCTTCGAGCGTGTAGCAGTGGCCATTTTGCAAACCGAAGCGCAAGCGCAAGATGCGAGCTTCGCGCGGGCTGAGTGTCGCGAGGATGGCTTCGATTTTGTCGCATAACATTTGGTCGCTCGTGCTGTCAACGGGTGTGGGGGCGTTCTCATTTTCGATGAAGCTGCCGAGTTCGCTCTCTTCATCATCGCCGACGGGATGTTCAAGGCTCAATGGCTGCCACGAAACACGTAGCATCCATTGGACTTTGCGTGGTTCGATTCCCATCACGGCGGCGATTTCTTCGATGGTTGGCTTGCGCCCGTGCTCTTGTTCAAGCTCGCGCAGCACACGATACAAGCGCCGGATGCGGTCGGTCATGTGAACGGGGACGCGAATCGTGCGGCCTTGGTCGGCGATGGCGCGGGTAATCGTCTGCCGAATCCACCATGTCGCATAGGTGCTGAAGCGATAACCGCGCTTGTAATCAAATTTTTCGACCGCCTTCATCAGGCCGAGATTGCCCTCTTGAATCAGGTCGAGGAAGGGGACGCCGCGTGTCATGTATTTCTTCGCAATCGAGACGACGAGACGGGTGTTGGCTTTGATGAGATGGTCGCGGGCATTTAACCCATCTTCGATCAAAAATTTCCATTCAATCGCCCGCTCAGAATCGGGGTTGGCTTCAAGCAATCGTTCGGCTTCTAAACCGGCCTCGATACGCATTGCGAGGGCCACTTCTTCCTCTGTATTCAAAAGCGGTACACGAGACATTTCCTTGAGATATAACCCGACGGTATCATTTGACGACATCTCGTCGAAATCATCATCGTCATCGTCGTCCAAATCATCGTCGAAACTGTCCAAATCGTCATCGAATAAGAGTTCTTCATCTGTGTCAAAGAGCGTATCGTCAAATGTTTCGGGGGTCGAATCTGTCGCCAATTGTGCATCGAAAACCGTACTATCATCATTGAGAGTTATATCAGAGTCATACGATGGGTCATAAGTAGACAATTTAGTTCTCCCTCTAACTGTCGAGACAGCCTGATAATGAGATAATATTTAGCTGTTCATCGAATCTAACAATTGTTTTAGTGGTGCCATACGCGGGTCGATGTCATCGGCCTCGCACGAACAGGTTGTGTGATTCAAATTTTCGCCACATTCGGCGCACAATCCTTTGCAATCGGGGCGGCAATAAATACCACGCGATTGTATAATGAGCGTTTCTGACCGTATTAACGGTGCTAGGTCAAGGATACCATCGTCATGAATGCTGAATTCCGTTTCAAACGAAGGGGGGTGCATGAAAAGTTCTTCAAGATCGAATGTGATTTCAGCGGATACAGCCTCGAGGCATCGGCAGCATTCGTCGTCCAATTCAACAGCAAGCTGCCCCTGAACAAGAATACCTTCTTTCGTCCGGCTGAGTCGCAATACGCCTTTGATATATCCCAATATGAGATCGTCGGATAAGCGAATGGCGGGCAGGTTGAACGCCATTTCATGACTGTTACCGGGACCGTCGGCGAGGAGAAACCCAACATTGAGTTTAAGAACCCGATTGGTCACATAATTGCCAGAAGTTGATTTCACTGATTACTGCTTTCACAACGGCGCGATGATTGTTGTCAATTTGGTGTAACATTTGTCAAACAAAGTGATATATCGTATCGACAGTATATGAAAAAGTGTTCGTCTCTGTCAAGCAGAACAACCTAAGATTAACTGAAGGTAAACGATGTTCCATATTTTGGTTTGAAAAAAGCTCGTGATGCAACTGGCGCAGAGTTGTGATATGCTGTATATGTCCTTTTCATTTATTCAAGGGGGCTTCTTGATGAGCACATTACTTGAACAACTGGGTAATGATACCCTACCAGCCACAATTGAGCGTGCGTTTGTGGACTGGTGTCTGTGGCAACAAGCGTACCCTGCGCTTCAACAAGTTCTTGAGAAGACGTTACTCACCGAATTGGTTGAGATGTTGTCCAATGCGGACAAATATTTCACATTGGTTGCCTTGACAGACATCATTGTGCAAGAGGCACAGGCGGCGCGAAAACGCACCGGTTTGCTGGGGCTTTCGGCAGCACAAGCGGCGGCAATTGAATTCCAGAAATTGCTTGCCGCAGCGTCGGAAGAAGCGTGGGATCCGCAAGAAGTCGCGTTTTTCTCGGTGCGTGTTTGTGGTTGGGCTGGCTGGGCCAACAGCGAATTCAGCGATACTGAAAACAAAGACGCTGCCGAAAGGGCAGCACGCTCTCATCAAGAGGCACATCTCAAATCGTTGTTGTCACAACAGGTTGGCTGACTCGATCAACTAGGCGGCAACCATATCGCCCCTCGGTCAGATGACCACGGCGCATACGGCGCCATTGTCATCGCTGCAATTGCGATCAACACCGTATCGTAATTGACACGCCACCCGGCGAAGTCGTGCCATGCTTGTTCACGGTCAGCTTTGAGTGGCACGCCACTCGCCACGAGTTCGTCGTATGCTTCATCGAATTCATCGCGTGTGATACTAATTGGGTCGTCAGGAAATTTTGGCGTCGGGTTATATGAGATGCTGAAGAAATCGGCGATGCTGCGCAAGGCGATATACCCCGCGCGGAGACACAAATCAGCTTGCACATCACGCGGCACATCAAGCACGGCAGCATGAAAGGCGGCGGCATCCAACACTGCACCGGCTGCTGTCACCCATGAATGATCGGGTTGCGGTGAGCGAAAAAAGACCAGCGCAGCCAATGATGTATGACTTTCCTCGACAGCAGCAAACCATTGTTCCCACTCACGCCAAAAACCATTGAGTTCGTCCAAACGATCAAGGCGATTCATCCGTTGCATCATCGTGATGGCGGATGGTGGTGAACCGGCACGGACTTCCAACAATTTCACGGCGCGTTCACGAAATGAAAAGGCACTGTACATCGTTGGCAAATAGGCGATGAGTAAGGCAACCAAGACCATCCCAATCGCCGCTTCGGTGAAGGAGAGTGCCGTGTGCGAAAATGCCTCACCTTTGGCGAAACCGAGTGTGAACAATGATGACCCACTGACAAGAAACGCATCGCCCCATGTGCCGACCTCAAACGACCAGAACACGAACATATAACCGATTAAAATCAGTGTCAACCAATAGGGCAGTAACACGAACAACGCAACCGGCGCGAATAATGCCATGATGCGATCTTGTGCCGAGTATGTGTTCACACGCCGCACGAAAAAGTTGAATGTGAAGCGCGTCAAGCGAAAAATAATTGCAGCGACCGCGTCCGGCGCAGCGCGTGGTAAGATGAACACGCGAATCGCTGACTTGAGCGTGAGGAAGACGACGATGATGCCGAGTGTGAAGAAGAAAATACGCAAGATGGTTTCGAGCATGTGTTAATTCGTTCGCTGCACTTCGACGACGATTTCAGCACTTGAGGTATTGCCGACAGCATCAAAGGCGACGGCGTTGAATATCTCGGTGCCCGGTCGCCGGATGTCCCACTCGAAACCATACGGCCATACTTCGTCTGTGCCGATACGTTCGCCATTGTGGAAGAAATCAACACGCTGCACGGCGAGATTATCGGTGACTTCGGCATTGAGCATAATTACCGATTCGTCCGGCCAACGGTAGACACGCCCCTCACCCCCGGCGTCGAGTGTGATTTCTGGCGGGGTGTTGTCCACCGAAACTTGAATGATTTTATTCTCGACCGAGTTGTCTTCGAGCACGACACTCAAGCGTAAATTATAAAGACCGTCGAGACCGGTCGTGTCCCACTCGGCGAGATTGTTGTCGGGGTCAAAACTCGACGACTCGGCGATTTGCACCCACTCGTTGGGATTGACACCGCGTCCATAGGCGACTTGATAAAATTGCATATTCGCTGTGTCGAGTGTGCCGCGTACATGGACAACACCGGTGACATATTCAAAAGGCGCGGGTTCGAGTATCGCCGCCGAACCGAGAATATCTGGACGGCTCTCGAAATCGAATTCTTCCGGCGGCAACGGTAAGTTGTTGGCTCGCCACCAATCGATAGCCTCTGCTGGTGGAATGTAGAAGACTTGCTCTGTCCGCAGCGAAGATGGCGTATTGGCAGTGACGAGGCGCTGCGTTTGGCTGTTGACCTCAATCGATTGCCAGAAGGTGTCCTGCACAACCGGTTGTGTATTTTGCAGGAAGATTTCGCGCCGCACTGGGCAGACTCCATTCGGTGCAAGGCCGGAGCGTTCACAGACGCCAGTTTCTACCACATTCGCCGGGCGTTCCCACGATGTCGCCGGAATCTGATCGCGAATATGTAAATACTCCATGACAGCATTCCACACCGGCGCCGTCCCCTGCAAATTGAATGGGTCAATCGTCATCGCCGCGCCATCGTGACGACCGAATCGCACACCGACGACAAAACGCGGGGTATAACCGACTGTCCACGCATCTTCGTGGTTGCCGGTGACACCATTGACGACCGCACTCTCACGAGGCAGGTCAAGCGGTGTCTCTTGCCCGATGACCGGCCAACGGGTGCCGTTGTCTGCCAAAATATCATTGATGAGATAACCCAGCGCTGGGTCGAAGATCGGTGTGCGGCTCAGGCGTTTTTGCTCGTCATCATATTCCCACAATACATTACCCTCAGCATCTTCAATGCGCAGCACGGCGACTGGGTCGCGCCCACGAAAACCGGGGCGTGCATCGAGCGCTGCAACGCCGCGCATCTCGCCCAGCGACGCGAATACGCTGTAGGCATAGGCCACATCAAGCAGCGAAACTTCGCCACCGCGCTCCAACAACGACAAGTCGTACACGCCTTCTTCAAGGCTGTTGAGGCCAATCGAATGCGCATTACGAATCACATTGTTCAGGCTGCGGGCATTCGCGACCTGCACGGCAGGCGGCAACAAACCAGCCCCCATCGCATCGCGCAGATTCATCGGGCCGCGAAATTGGCCGTCGGCATTGGATGGTGTGTAGATGAGTCCTTCGGCGGAACCGGGAAAATTTCGCGGAATGTCGAGCACTTGAGAAGCCGGTGTGAACTCTGCACTACGGAAGCCCTCGAAATACACGAACGGATGCAAGACCGGGCCGGGCTGGTAGGCGATAGTGTCCGCCGCGCCGACCATGCTTTTAATCTCGCCAGTCTCAACATCAATCACGACCAACAAGCCATCGTCAGGTGGCGAAGCACCGACCGTGATTTCGCCTTCTGGTAAGAGAGCGTCTGCTTGGCAGAGACCACCGCTAATCGTCACCGGTGCAAATTCGCGCCCGTCGAGACGCGCTAGATGCGCACGTAACGCACATTCCGATTGTAAATACAAATCGAGATCGAGCGATGTGATGATTGTCAGCCCGCCACGAGACACAAGACGAGCGCCGTCACGACCACTGGCGGTCAAAATATCTTCGGCCTGTCGCCGCGCATAAATCGCGAATTCGGGCGCAAGACGCGGTGTTTGCCCGGCGTTGATTTGCACCGGTGTATTTCGGATGGCGGCCAATTCAAATTCTTCGTTCGAGATTTCCCCTTCGACGCGCATCGTCGTCAGCAATCTTGTCTGTCGCCCCCGGGCGGCGACAAGATCATCGAACGGATTGTATTGTGGCGCAAGCGGAATCGCCGCGAGCATGGCCGCCTCGTCTAAGGTGAGGTCTCTCGCATTTTTGCCGAAATAAGTCTGCGCGGCGGCTTCAATGCCAAAAGCATCATTGCCGTAATAATTCGTGTTGAGATGCCATTCAAGAATCTGTTCGGGCGAATAGCGCCGATTCAACTCAGCGACCTGCGCGATTTCATCGGCGCGGTAATCGACCGTGATGAATTCCGGCTGAGGCGAGATGACATTGCGCACCAAGCGACCGGTGAGAGTCACGTCTGGCGCGGCGGGGCCAGACAGCAGATTGCCCCACAAATCATTGAGCAGCTCACCGACATCGAAGCCGGTGTCATGTTCGAGGAAGTCGGGGTCTTCCATTTGCAATGTCGCTTGTACGACATACTCCGGCAATTCATCAAGTGCGACCCATGCCGGTTCGTTACCGAGAATATCTTCGACCGAGAAGAGCAATGTTTGTCCGGTATTGTCGAACAAACGAGTCGGGCCAATGGCGGGGCCGAGTTCAACGGTTTCTTGTGGAGTCGGGAGATTGTTAGTCGCACGCCAGTAAATGAATCCTGCGCCGCCGAACAATATAGCGGGTGGCACGACAAACACAATGAACACGAATACACTCAGAAACCCGATGTTCAAATGTTGACGTTGAATTTTTGCTCGCTTGCGTTCGCGTCTGCGGCGTCGCCTGCGGATGATTTCGGTTGCGCTTGCCAAATTGTAGACCTCGTGGAAATAAAGATACGTTCAAGACTCTTTTATTTAACCGCAAAGATGCCAAGTGCGCAAAAAGAAAATGGTATTTATTTTGAGACGAGATTCTGCAAGAAGAGCGGTCGTGTGTGTCAAAACGGCGGATTGTCATGCTGTAGGTCGAGCCATGTCATTTCATCGGGGGTGAGATGCACATCGATTGCGGCGAGATTGCTCTCGACTTCAGCGAGGCTGCGACTGCCGACGAGTGCAAACATTTCTAACGGGTGATTGAGGACATACGCCAATCCAAGTTGTGCAGTAGAGATACCTTTCTTCACAGCGAGCAACTCCGCGCGTTCGAGACGGCGGAAGTTATCGTCATGGCAATACGTATTCACCGTGATGCGATCAAAATAATCGGTGAAGGTGTCGAGATTGTCGCGTCGGAATCTGCCGGACATGAAGCCCCCCGCGATGCTCGACCACGCGAACAAGGCGACATCGTGCGTCGCATACCATGCTCGCGCCGCTTTGTTGGCTTCACCGCCGATGCTGATGCAACCTTCCCACGGCTCGTTGATCATCTCGGCGAGACTGAATTGTGGGCTGCTGATTGTGAACGGAGTTAGGCCGTTGGCGCGTGCGTATTCATTCGCTTGTGCGATGCGTTCATACGACCAATTCGAGCCACCGAAGGCGCGTATTCGCCCGGCTTTGTGATGGTCGTTGAGCACATCGACAATCGGCCCAACCGGGTATGATGGGTCGTCGCGATGCAACAGATACAAGTCAACCGAATCGACGCCGAGTCGTTCGAGCGAGCCGGCCAAATCTGCCGTGATGTGCTCCGGCGTGACGCGCTGCTGCCCGTCGTAAGGATGGGCGCCTTTCGTGATGATGACGACTTCATCGCGCACCCCGCGACTCGCAAGCCATTGACCGAGCACCCGTTCACTCTCACCCCGACCATAATTTTCTGCGGTGTCGAAGGCATTGCAACCGGCCTCAAATAACCGGTCGAAAATTTCATACGCGGCGTCTAACGCATCGCTAGAGACATACACCGTGCCGTGTATGAGCCGCGAGATTGGTTTTTCAAGCGCGGGGATTTGCCGATAACGCATCAGCGCTTGTCTCCGCTGCCTTTGATGACGCCGCGTGCCTGCCGACTCGCGAGCTTGTCAAGATTTTCCTGCGCAATTTCGGCGAGAGATAGACCGTGTTCTTCGGCGACCATCGCCGCATACCACAACACATCGCCGAGTTCACCGCGCACGAGTTCGATGTAGGCCGCTTCGTCTTTGCTGTCGCTGTGATAATCGCCGCGTAGCAATTTCTTGTGCAGGTTGGCAAGTTCACCGGCTTCCCCCGCGAGGCCAAGCACCGTGTATGACCGTCCTTGTTCGCGTGGATACTGAGCGGTAGATTTGGCCTGCTGCTGATAATGATCGAAATCCATGCTATTCCTCATTGCGCGACATGCGTGCTTGTCGCGTGTAGTCGGTCATATCGATGACTTTGCCCTCATTTTCTTGGCGCAGGGTGTGGCGATGCTCTGTGACAACTTGATTGGAAACGAGCCATTCCATCAATTTCATGCTACCATAAATGATGGCGAGGTCATCAATTTGCCCGATGAGCAAGAACACATCGGGGATGAAATCAAGTGGTGAGATTAAATACACAATTGGCAATACTGGAATCGATTTAATCCATATCGGCACACGCGGGTCACGCATGATACGCCACGAGAGACGCACTTGTTGGATGAATCCCCATAGCAGAGATATTCGTCGCATGGTCAATAATCCTTCAACTTGCTTTACGTCATCAGTGTAGCACAAGACGCTGTGCTTAGCACTCATTTAGCATTACGTCACCCATATATAAAAGGTTCTATGATTTGAAACCGCACAACCACACAGTTTCTCGCTATGTCTTTTGAGCTTTTACGTTGAAGCGTTCTGTAGATGCCTTACCTCAAACATTACTTCTCCAACTGCGCGGCGAAACTTTGCTCGGCGCGGCGGCGGCTGTATGAGGCCGGGGGGTGCGGCGGGTTGCGCTGATAATGGGCGACGATACGTGGCAGATACTCACGCAGTGGGGTATACGTCATGCCGAGTTCAGTCTTGCTGCGTTCATTCGTCAATTCGGACATCCATCGCTCGCTGAACGGCGAGCAGCCCGGCAAGAAACCGTTGGCGTCTAATACATCGCGGGCAACCCGCAGCAGACGCGGTTCGCGTCCGAGACTCTCGCCGACGATTGCCAAGAATTCATCGATTGACACGGTTTCGTCTTGCGAGATATTGTAGGCCTCGCCCCTGCTCGCGCCCTTGTCGATGGCGCGTTGTATCGCTTGGACGACATCGCGTCCATATACATGCCGCAATGGAAAATCGGGTGTTTCAGGAATCAATATCGGGCCGCCGTCATTGATGCGTAGGATATACGTGAAGAGCCGGCTGAACGGGTCGCGTTCGCTGTTGACCATCGGCAAACGCAGCGATGTATATGGGAATTGTTTCTCGTGCCATGCTTGAGCGAACATATCTTCGGCTTGGCGCTTGTCATAGCCGTAAAGCCATTCGGGATGATCATACGAATTTGCATCTGGTTCCGCCGTGACTGCGCCTTCATAATCGGCTTCGGAATATGGACGTTGCAAACCCTTACGGACGAGATACACTTGCCCGGTGCTGATAAAAATATAATGGCCGACATTGCCATGCAGCAATTCAACCATCGTTTGGGCTTCATCCCCCGTGTACAACACCATGTCAATGACGACATCGAATGTTCTCCCGCGCAATGCTTCGCGCATCGCATCAGCGTCAGTGCGGTCAGCGCGTAAACGTTCAATGTCGGCGGGGAGTTCATCGTGTGACATGCCGCGATTGAGCAATGTGATCGTGTGCCCGGCATCATAAAAATGCCGCGTGGCATAATACCCCATGTTGCGCGTACCGCCGACAATCAAGATGTTCATACCTACTCCTTGAAAATAAAACGATATTGAACCGCAAAGATGTCAAGATCGCCAAAAAGCAAAAAATTCGGCTTTTCACGCGCCTCATCAAGCACATTTTGCCATCACGAAATCAACGCCATGATTTCATCCGGCGGCATCTCCACATCAATATCCGGATTGAAGAAGCGATTGAAACGATTCATGAAGTTGAAGGCCATAATCGCCGATGCCAGCTCGACAATTTCAACGTTGCTGAAATGTGTTTTGAGCGCAGTCTGTGTTTTTTCGCTGACGGCCAACGGCTCTTCGGCTACCGTCAACGACGATGGATTGATCGTCAGCTCAGTTGCGAATGCAATCGCAATTTGCTCACGGGTTGAAAAACCGTCAACTTGTTGATTGCCCAACGCAATCATTTCTTCGTCACTGATGCCAGCAGCACGGCCAGCATGATAATGATGCGTCAGTCAGTAACGGCAACGATTGAGCAATGACGTTTGCAAAATCGCCAACTCAACCGTGCGCTTCTCGACCACATTGGGATTGAGCACAGCATAGATGAATTGGCGAAAGCCTTTGAAGATATGCGGCGCGTGCGCCATAATCAGCCAATTGCCGAACACAAAACCTTGTTGTTTCTCAACACCATCAAAGATGCGTTGAATGTCGTTTGGTAATTCGTCATACGGAAGGGGTTCGATAAACGGCATTGGCGATCCTTATACGTCGTCTTGAACGGGATTCGTCAGTGTGCCGAGTTTTTCAATTTCGACAGTCACCGTGTCGCCGTGTTTCATGAAAACTTGTGGGTCGCGTGTGCCACCGATGCCCGATGGCGTCCCGGTCAAAATGACATCGCCCGGTTCCAGCGTGCAGATTTGCGAAATATAATGCACGGTGAATGGC
>RFIA01000189.1 GCA_003695675.1 Chloroflexota bacterium | reverse complement strand
CTTCAGGGCATTGCACGCAATGCCCCAACGGAACGATTGCTCTGCGTTGGCGTCACTTGATTCCGCATCAATCTATGAAATGTCAACACAACCTAGTTGACATGATTTTGCAAGCATATTGCTTGCATTGAGTACGCAAAGTCTTTTAGCTCAGGACTTACACAGTTGTTCAGAAATCATTAAGCAACCAGAGAATAAATTCTCCGGTTGCCACAAAACCAAGTACCCTGAAGGGTACTGTATTGGGGCGAATATGCCCCAAATAACCCCTTCAGTGGGTTTGGTATTTCGGTAGCCGGACATTTAAATGTCTGGCGGCACTTTTTCTGACAGGCTGAATTGCTGACTAGCAATCAATGTATTGTTATTCACAACACCACCGCAATAAAAAAGCCGCGCTTTCAAATTGGCACGGCCTCATCATGATGAAATTGAAAACAACATACGCGACTTAATCTTCGTCGACTTCCATCACGACCTCGCCTTTGTACGAACCACATTTGAGGCAGACATGATGCGACACATGATACTCGCCACAAGTTTCGCACTGAACAAGATGCTTCAGCGAAAGACTGTCGTGTGCCCGACGGCGATTGCGGCGACTGCGCGAAACTTTGCGCTTTGGTAGTGGAGTCACAGGGTTGCTCCTTCACATTCATATAACAAACATCAACCCGGCACAACCGGGCAATATAGCATTATAAGATGAGGCAGTCAAAATGACAAGACCGCAGAACACATGGTATCATCTATCGCAGTATAGAGAGTTTCAAGATAAAGTGACATGAATCATCATATACTCGATAATTCAACATCTTACGATCATATCCGACAAAAACTCGCGGCGATATATGGTGAAGAACAGGCGCCAAGCATTTTGCAACAACTCATTGCTCTCGTGGGCAACACCACATCCTCACCAAGTCGAAAGTTGTCGCGTTCTGAGAAAGATGTGATGCTCATCTGTTACGGCGACCACGTTCGTCGTGACGGCGAAACCCCGTTGCAAACCTTGCATCAATTCTTGCGAGACACATTGCATCCTGAAATCAATACGGTGCATATCTTGCCTTTTTATCCATACTCATCCGACGATGGCTTCTCCGTCATCGATTATTACGCCGTCAATCCTGACTTTGGCAGTTGGGATGATGTCGCTGCATTAAGCAGCGAGTTTCAATTGATGTTCGATGCAGTATTCAATCATATCTCGTCGCAAAGCGCGTGGTTTCAGGGATTTCTGCGCGGCGAACAGCCCTATACTGATTACTTTGTGACGGTTGAACCCGACACCGATTTGTCGGCAGTTGTACGTCCGCGTTCGTTGCCATTGCTGACAACATTCGAGACGGCACATGGCGTGAAATATGTGTGGACAACCTTCAGCGAAGACCAAATTGATCTCAATTTTGCCAATCCTGACGTGCTCATTGAGATGCTAAAGGTGCTGCTGTTTTATGTGAAACAAGGCGCGAGATTCATCCGTCTTGATGCGATTGCCTTTTTGTGGAAAGTGCCCGGCACAAGCAGCTTGCATCTGCCTGAAACGCATCTCATCATCCAACTCATGCGCGATGTACTCGACCTCATCGCACCCGAAACCGTCATCATTACCGAGACAAATGTCCCGCATCAAGAGAACCTGAGCTACTTTGGGGACGGGTATAACGAAGCGCAACTCGTCTATCAATTCTCGTTGCCACCATTGATATTACATAGTTTGTACACAGGCAACGCAACGAAGTTGACTCAGTGGGCCACAACCATTGAACGAGTGAGGGAGCAAACGACATTTTTCAATTTCACGGCTTCGCACGACGGTATCGGTCTGCGACCGGCCACCGGCATCCTGACGGATGACGAGATTCAGGCGCTCGTCGAAATGACCGAACAACACGGCGGACATGTCTCTTATAAAGACAACAGCGATGGCAGCAAAAGCCCCTACGAACTCAACATCACATATTTCGACGCCATCACCCACCCCGACATCACCGCACAACATCCCGAACTTGCTGTGCAACGCTTCATGGTCTCACAAGCGATGATGCTTGCCGTTATCGGCATGCCGGGTATTTATTTCAACAACATGTTCGGCCTGCGTAACGATTACGATGGCGTCGCCAAAACCGGACGCTTCCGCAGCATCAACCGCGAAAAATTTGATGCTGACTCATTATTGCATGATTTGTCGGACGAACGGTCAATCCGTCACAAAGTGTATTCACAATATAAGCGTCTTTTGAAGATTCGCACTGAGGAGAGCGCCTTTCATCCACTCGGTGAACAAAGCGTGCTCAATCTGCATCCTGCTTTATTCGCACTACATCGCACATCGCCGAGTGGCGAGGCACACATCATCGCATTGCACAACGTCACCGAGAAAACAATCTCGGTCGAAATTCCGCACATGAGTGAAAGTTCATGGCATGATTTATTCACCGGCACAGCATATCTTGCGCATGATGGCAATCTTTCACTTTCACTTCAGCCATATCAAATCGTTTGGTTGAAACCATCGCAAGATTAACGGAGGGCCGTCAACATGAAAATCGGCTTTGTTTCAACCCGTCTCGCAGGGGTTGATGGTGTCAGCCTCGAGACGGCAAAGCTCGTCACCATATTGCAACGCAATGGGCACGAGTGCTTTTATTGTGCAGGCCAACTCAGCGACGCGCCGGGCACACCACAAGGACGACTCGTGCCGCCTATGCACTTCACCGACCCGCTCATCAAGCAGCTCCATGATGAAGCCTTCGGATTAGCCACGCGGCGACCCGATTTGTATGATCGCATTTTCGATGTGGCGGACGAGTTACGCGCAGAGTTGCAGATGTTCGTTGAGCAATTCGGCCTCGATATGATAATCTCACAGAACGCGAGCGCTATCCCGATGAATTTGCCTTTGGGCGTCGCTATTCGTGACCTTGCCGAACGCACTCGCATTCCAGTCATCTGCCATAATCATGATTTTTATTGGGAACGCGAGCGTTTTATCGTCAACCATGTGCAAGACATTCTCAATACAGCTTTTCCGCCACACGCTCAGACGGTGTCGCATCTCGTCATCAATTCGCCAATGCAACGCGATTTGTATCTTCGTCGTAACATTCAGGCGACTTATTTACCGAATGTGTTTGACTTCGCCAATCCTCCTGCTGCGCCTGATGATTATGCCCGCTCCTTCCGCGAAGACATGGGACTCACAGACGATGACATCATCTTCATGCAAGCAACCCGCATCATCCGGCGGAAAGGTATTGAGAAAGCGATTGAGCTTGTCCGCAAACTCAACGATGACCGCGTCATTTTGCTCATCGCCGGTGATGACAGAGATGATGGCACAGGATATGGGGCGTGGTTGCGCGAAGAAGCTGACCGGGCGGGCATCCGCTATCGTTTCATCGGTGATTGGCTCGGCGACTCTCGCGGCGAACGTGATGGGCATAAGGTCTATGCGCTGTGGGATATTTACCCTCATGCAGACATCATTACTTATCCCAGCATCTATGAAGGATTCGGCAATGCTTTTGTCGAGGCCATGTACTTTCAAAAACCGGTTGTTGTGCGCCGTTATGCAATCTACAAATCAAACATCGAACCCACAGGCGTGCGAACAGTAGCTTTCGATTATGACATCACGGATGACACATTGCAGCAAACCCGCCAGTTGATGACAGATAAGAGCCTACGACAAGAAATTGCCGAACACAACTATGCAATCGGCACGCGCCACTTTTCGTATGAAACATTGGAAGCAATCTTGATGCCCATCGTTGAACAAGCTAGTCGATGACGAACGAAAGACTGCACTCACAAATTCAGGATATTCTCGGCCAAGTGCCGTCAAGGATAACACCACTCAGCGGCGGTATGATTGGCGCAGTCTATCGCGTGTGGTTTGAGGATGGCCGTTCGATTGTTGCCAAAGTTGCAGAGCAGTCAGCAGCCTATCTCGATATCGAAGGTTACATGCTGCAATATCTCGCCGAACAGACTCAACTCCCCGCGCCAGATGTATTGCACAGCAGCGATACCCTTCTGTTGATGACATTCATCGAAGGACGCAGCGCCTTCAATACAGCAACAGAACAGCACGCGGCGGAACTTCTGGCGGGCTTGCACAACATCACTTGGGACAACTTCGGCCTCGAACGCAACACGCTCATCGGCCCGTTGCATCAACCCAACCCGCCAACCAAATCATGGATTGAGTTCTTTCGTGAGCAGCGTTTGCTGTACATGAGCAAAGTCGCGCTGGATGCCGGTCGATTGCCAAAGAATATTCATGCGCGTATCGAAAAATTTGCGACCCAACTTGAACAATGGCTCATCGAACCGGAACAACCGTCTCTGATTCACGGCGATATTTGGACGACGAATGTCCTTGCGTCCAATGGACGCATCACGGCCTTCATCGACCCGGCCATCTATTACGCTCACAATGAGATGGAGCTAGCTTACATCAATTTATTCAACACCTTCGGGGAGACGTTCTTCAAGCGGTATCATGACTTACGCCCGTTAGAACCCGGCTTCTTTGAAGAGCGCACGCACATTTACACGCTGTATCCGCTACTTGTGCATGTGCGCATCTTTGGCGGCGGCTATGTGAATTCAGTGGATGGCATCTTGAGGCGGTTTGGCTACTGATGAAATATGATCCCGAAAACATCAATAGAGGCTACCACAACAATAAAGGCTAACACACATCTTGTGAGATCATGACAGCCAACCCGTCTCATGTTTGTACATCATGATGCGCCTGCAAACTGCGCACTTTGAGCGG
>RFIA01000188.1 GCA_003695675.1 Chloroflexota bacterium | reverse complement strand
CTTGGCGCTCTTGGCGTCTTGGCGGTTCAATCA
Source organism: Chloroflexota bacterium (assembly GCA_003695675.1). Lineage (GTDB taxonomy): Bacteria > Chloroflexota > Anaerolineae > Aggregatilineales > Phototrophicaceae. Next base: position 15,962 of record RFIA01000188.1, on the reverse strand, counting down.
TTGTTGTTTTTGCTTTCAACTTGCCACACGCCGCATGGCATCCGTTATCCAAAACTGACGTTATACCAGACGTATTGTTTTCGGACATTGTGTTTACAGTTGTCACAGAATGTAACAGAAAATTGCCAGAATAACCAACTAGCGCCCGCGCCCGCGCAGTCGGATGCCCCACCACAACGGGCGCGTCAACAACCACAGCAGCAGCATCGCCAGTAGACCGTGATGTTTGCGTGTGTAGACTAACATATCACGGAAGTAAATTTTCTGCGCGAGCATCGTCTTTGTGGCAGACTTTTCGCGGTGTTCAATACGAGCATTTGCCAAAAAGCGGAACGACCTGCCATTCATGCGTTGGCCGATGTCATCTTCTGGGAAATATAGGAGCAGGTCGGCATCCATGCGGATGTCGTCGCGGTGCATCATCATACATGAGCCAGGCACAACCTGCACATCATAGTCGCGGTCACGTCGCCAATCAGTATACCAATGCGCATCACACAGGCGTTGTCGCCAACCACGCAACATCCATCCCAACGGCGTATGATTGAGCAGGAGATAAGCATACGTCGGCACACGCGAACAAGTGAATTGCAAACCGCCGTCGCCGGGATAACGCAACTGCCCGGTCACACCAGCATATTCCGGATGTGTATCCATAAATATCGTCATACGTTCAAGGGCGTCGGGTTCGGGCACAGTGTCGGGATTGAGCAACAAGACATATTCACCCTGCGCAGCGTCGATGCCATGATTGTTGCCACCGCAATACCATGTATTCTCGTCGAAGGCGAGCAACTTCACCTGTGGAAAATCGTGCCGCACCATCGCAACACTGTCGTCGTGCGAATGATTATCGACAACGATGATTTCTGGCGTGAGGGTGCTGTGCGCCAACGCCGTCAGACAATTGTGCAAGTCATCGCGGGTGTTGTAATTGACAATCACGACCGAAAGTTTCATGCTCATCAGCTTAGCAGGATTTCAACGCATCGGCCAGTCGGCCTTTTAGGGCAAATTGAATGGGACATTTGACCGGAATGCGGTAGACTTGTATGCTTAGTCGTGGTGACACAACCGCCACGATCAACAGTGTCTGATTCTTGCACCTTCATCATGTTGAGGATGACCATGTCTTTTACACTCATCAATAATTGCACGCTCATTGATGGCAACGGTGGCGACCCCAAACGCAATATATCGATTCTTATACACAACAATCGCATCAGCAAAATCGGCCCGGCAGCGACCATCACCATCCCGACGACGGACGTGAATATGATTGATGCCGGTGGTAAATATGTTTTGCCTGGCCTGATTGACACCCACGTCCACATTATGATGGAAGTGTCGTCGATACAACAAATGGTTGCGAGACCATTCTCGATGAATTTTTACAATTCGGTTCGTTATATGCGCCGCACCCTCGACGCCGGAATCACAACCATACGCGATGCGGGTGGCGCAGACTTGGGCGTCAAACAGGCGGTTGAGCAAGGCATCGTCGAAGGGCCGCGTATGCAAATTAGCATCTCGGTGTTGGGCATCACGGGTGGGCACACCGATGGATGGTTGCCGTCCGGTATGACGCTCGATATATTCCCAGAATATCCGGGCAACCCCTCGGGAATTTGTGACGGCGTTGAAGAGGTGCGCAAAAAAGTGCGCGAGGTGCTGCGTGCCGGTGCGGACATCATCAAGATTTGCTCGACCGGTGGTGTCCTCAGCCCGACAGATGACCCCGAATTCACGCAATTTTCGCCGGAAGAACTCAAAGTCATCGTGCAGGAAGCGGCTTATCGCAAAGGCATCAAGGTGATGTCGCACGCGCAAGGTGCCGAGGGTATCAAGAATGCGATACGCGCCGGTGTGCATTCGATTGAGCACGCGATTTATCTCGACGATGAAGCGATTGAACTCGCGCTTGCGCATGGCACCTATATTGTGCCGACTCTACTCGCGCCGGTCGCCGTCATCGAAATCGCGGAGGAGACCGGGAATATGCCGGAGTGGGGTATCCGCAAAGCGAAGAACAGTCTTGAAGCACATCGTGACAGTATCGCACGCGCTTATGAAGCCGGGTGCAATATCTCGATGGGCACAGATGCCGGTGTCATGCCGCATGGGACGAACCTACGCGAACTCGGTTTGATGACGGGTATCGGCATGTCGCCGATGGAGGCGATTGTGGCGACGACCAAAGTTGCGGCGAAAAATCTCGGTTGGGATGATCGCATCGGCACACTCGAAGATGGCAAACTCGCCGACTTAATTATGATCGAAAGCGATCCGTTGCAAGACATTCGCTCGCTCGAAAATCCCGACAATATCAGCATTGTCATTAAAGACGGGCGTATCGTCAAAGATATTCGCAAAACCGAAAACGCGAAATAATTTTCAGTTCAACATCCTCACAAGAAAGGTTTGAATGCCACGCTTTGACGTACTGCCCGAACAACTGACGACTCTGCCCATCACGTATTCGTTAGACGCCGTGCCGGACGAGTATCTCGATTTGATGGGGCACACCAATGTGCAACATTACGGCGTTATGTTCAGCAAAGGGGCGCGTGAATTCATGAGTTTGTTGGGGGTGACGTCGGAATATGTGAAGACACGGCGACACGGTGTCTTCATGTTGCGTAACTTTACGCAATATATTGCGGAGGTCAACGCCGGAGAGTCGCTAACGATACGCAGCCGACTCGTAGATTATTCCGAGAAGCGCGTCCATTACGTCTGCATCATGGTCAACGAAACGCGCAACAACATCGCCGCGACATTCGAAGCGCTTTCGACTCATGCCGACTTGACCGCCCGGCGGTCATCTGCATGGCCACCGGACTTAATCGCCATCATTGAACGTTATCATCGTGAACACAGCGCCCTGACATGGCAACCGCCATTGAGCGGCGCCATTCATGTATGAGATGTCTTTCAACCCGCTTGGCGCAGCGCGATGGTGAACGCCCCGCTTGAAAAACTCTCTTGGTCGTTAAAATCAATATCCGTCGCGAAGACGAGATAATCTTCGGCGGCGGGCAATGTCAAATTATAGACAGCCGAGTCGAGTGCGTTGCTTTGTGGGTCGTCATCGTTGACGGCGATGCGATCACCATTCGCGCCGAAAATTTGCAGCAACGGGTCGAAGTCTTCGCTAGCAAAGGTCAAGTCAACCGGTTGTGTGTTGCCGCCTTTGAGCACAAAATAGAATACCGGTTCTTCTTCGGTAATGTTGCCGGTCAGTTCGTCGCCCGGTGCGAGGTCGGCCTTGAAGAACAACAGCGCATCTGCACCCGCCGGTTGTGTGATGCCGTCAATTGACAATTCATACGTGCCGGTATCGATTTGGGTATCATCATCCACGATGGGGACATACGTGAAGTCGGTCGCGAGGATGAAGTACGCACCCGTCACAGGTAAGACAAAACCATCGATTAATGCAGCTGTATCGACTTCGCCACTATCATCATCTTGCGCGAGGACTTCGCCGCGCGGCCCGAACAATATCAAAAACGGGTCGATCACATCATCGGTTGGGGTCATCTCAATCGAGACGGTATCGCCCGCACTACCGTTGAAAGCATACAATCGCGCTGTGACTGTCCCACTCAATTGACCGGTCACGGTGTCGCCATTGTTCAAAATGGGGATACTTAGATTCGCCGGTTGTGCGTTGCCGGTGGACAAACCGATGAGGCTCAGCACAACAATGATCAGTAGTATGTTGCCAACACGAAGAAATTGAATCACGTAGTTGCCTCCCTGTGATTGATTATCAAATGGTGATGCTTACCTCATTGCACATCAATGCTTGTCATTTTATTTATCGTTGCCAGCGAACAATCATCATTATACTGTTGTACCGCGCAAACCACACAATAGATTCGGGTGGAATTAATCGTCGGAACGCACAGTCAATTCAAACGCGCCATGCCGAAAGGTGTGTTCAGGTGGGGCAGCGGGATTGGGAATGTTGTAAAAAAAGACATCGGTCGCGACAATCAGATAGGTGTCGTCGGCAGGCAAGACAAAATCGCGGATGGCCGAATTGATAATGCGTCGCTCAAGGTCATCGTCCGCAACGATGATGCGGTCGCCATTCGAGCGAAAAATGTGTATCACAGGGTCGAATGCCCGGCTGTTGAGAAAAATATCGACAATTTGCTCGGCACGCCCTTCATACGTGACGAAGACCACCGGCTCATCATCTGAAATCTCGCCGGTCAATGTTGTGTCGAGTTCAATCATCCTAGTGGCGAGGGAGATTGTCTCCGGCACATCGTCGGGCGCAGTGATACCATCGATTGACAATTGATAGCGCACCGGCGTCGGCAGGCGCACATCCGGCGCATCGATGTCATCAATTTCGGGCAAAATATTGTCGATGAAGACAAAACTCGTCGCCAAAATCAGATACGCACCATCTGCCGGGAGCGTAACATTCGCGATTTGCGCGGCTAGGTTGTCGCCGCTATCGTCGTCCTGTGCGATGACCTGCCCCCTTGTGTCCAACAAGACGAGTAAGGGGTCGAGGTCATCATCAAGCGGCATCATGTCGATGCGCACGACGTCGCCCATGCTGCCATAAAATCCATACAACCGCGCCGTGACCACCGCATTAAATTCGCCGGTGACGCGGTCGCCATCGCGCAGCACGCCGAACATGAACGAGGTCTCGGCAGCATCTTGTGCTTGCGCAGGTGCAATAACTATCGTCCTAATTGGCGCAACAACGAGAAAAAGAGCGACGAGAAAAATCCTGATGACCATATTGTGCTTTTGCAAGATACGCCTGAGAAGATTGCCTGCAATGTTCCAACAGACCGACATGCTTCGCATTTTCGCTGCCTTTATATCGAATCGTTTTGCGTTTCACGTATCTTGATTATAACGACGCTTTTACGTAAGCGGAAATAAGCGATACGATATTCAGGATAAGCTAAATTTCAAGCTCGTATGTCGCGAGAAATGCCCGTGCTTCTTCCAGCGAATCGAGAATCATGAAGCGTTCCTCAAGGCGCGGGCGAATCCGCCATAAGATAAAATGCAACGCATGAACGAAGCTATTGGCACCGACAAGCACCGTCATGCCAGTATTCGGATGCAATTTTGTATTGATCGGTTTGAGATGCAACAACAAATCCTTCGGGAAGGTGTGGCTATTTTGTATATCGATAATGGCGTGAACACGATAATCAACCTCATTCATCAACACATGACCATCGGCGATGCTTTGATAAAAGTCTTGCCATTGCCACGTCCCTTCGAATATATATCGAATGACCGTTCGTTGGTTGTTATCCCACTTAACAATGATACTCATGATGACATTAACTCGACACTTTTACGAATATACACACATCTTATCATCGGCACACACACTTATCGAATAAAGTGAATATCAAATATGTAAAGATTTTGATGGCAATTTGCTGGAAGTGATAGACATCATGACGACACAAACTTTATCGACCATCATCATCGGGGCGGGGGCGGCAGGACTCGCGGCGGCGCGAACATTGTACGACGCCGGACGACGTATCCGCATCCTCGAAGCGCGTGATCGCATTGGAGGACGCATCCACACCGATTATGATTTTGCCAGCGTGCCACTCGAACTCGGCGCAGAGTTCATTCATGGCGAACATGCGATGACGCATCAGCTTGTGCGGCAAGCCGGGTTGCATACGATACCGGTTGTGCGCATGGACAATTTGTGGTGGCCGGGGGCAGAGGGCAAAGCGGTGCATCGTGCGCAATTGCCGCCGCATCTTGCTGATACCATCACGCGCCTGCTGGCCGATTATGACGCGCTGCGCGATGCAAATTTGCCGCAAGACATGTCCCTCGCTGCATATTTGCGAATGCGTGGGTGGGAAGCCGATGACTTGCAAATAGCCGAGACGTTGTTGGCACAAACTTGCTGCGCAACGCTCGACTCGCTCAGTTGTCATGACCACATCCGCGAAATGCAACTCGACCGCGCCGGTTCCGCTGAGGCGCGTATCCGAGAGGGTTATGGCGCGTTGCTCAATTGGTATAGTCGCGATTTGCCGATCCATTTGAACACCCCCGTCAATCATATCCAATGGGGCGCCGAGGGGGTGACGGTCATCGCCGGTGAAGATGTGTTCACGGCGGCGACGTGTATCATCACAGTGCCTGTCAGCATATTACAGCGCAACGACATCACATTCGACCCGCCCCTCAGCGATGACAAACAATGGGCGATTGACGCCATGCGTACCGCCGCCGCAACGAAGCTCATCTATCGTTTTGACGAACGATTTTGGTCAGATGACCTGACATACATTGGGCACACTGGCTTGACGGCGCGATGGTGGACTCCGGCTTATGGTCATGAAGCAGATGTCGCCTTGCTGTGCGCGTTCGTCACCGCAGACCGTGCGCGAACGATTGACGCGCTGCCCGAAGCGAATGCAATCGCGACCGGCCTCGATGCGTTGAGCACTTTGCTTGGTCTTTCGCGGGCGACCCTTGATGCACATCTCGCTGCGGCGCGGCGAGTCTCGTGGGCACACGACCATTACGCAGGCGGCGGATACGCGCATATTCCGCCCGGCAAGTCCGACGCGCGGACACTTCTCGCACAGCCTGAAGGACGACGCCTTTTCTTCGCGGGCGAAGCGACGGCGCATCACAGCAATCCACAAACGGTACACGGCGCAATCGAAAGCGGTATCCGCGCTGCGCACGAGTGTATTGACAATTTCTCGGCTTAGGTCATGCGCTTGCAAACAGAAAAGCAAACCGTTTCAACGCAAAGATGCTGTGCCATATCCTCATACTCCTAACGAAAATTTGACAGGCTGTACGAAATTTGTTACATTTCGTCGAAACGTTTGCGCAAACGTTTCGATAAATGAAATGAGATGGTATGGCGACCATTCGTGATGTTGCGAAAGCCGCAAATGTATCGATTTCAACCGTGTCGCATGTCATTAACGGCACACGGTATGTCAGCCCGGATACTGAAATGCGTGTCATGAATGCCATCGAAAAACTCCATTATCAACATAACCGCCTCGCAAGCAGCTTGCGCAATCGCAAAACACACACCATCGGCGTCCTCGTTCCCAACTGTGCCAACCCCTACTTTGCAGAACTGCTCGAAGGCATTGAGTCGATCTGTTACGAAAATGATTATCATATCATCATGGGCAATGCGCACGACGATTCCGAACGAGAGCAGGCCTATGTCGATGTCCTCATCTCGCGGCAGGTCGATGGTATTTTGCTGATTAGTACCGGCGCGTATGATCAGTCGCTTCAACAAATCCATGCGAGCAACACACCGGTTGTGATTGTTGACCGTTCGGCAAATTTGGCGGGAGTCGATGAAATTTCGACAGACAATCGCATGGGGGGGCGGATCGCAACTGAATATTTGATCGGTCTTGGTCATCGCCGTATTGGATGCGTCGCCGGGTTGCCGATGCTCACACTCAGTACGGATCGTTTGCAGGGCTATTACGATGCCTTTCATGCGCATCAATTGACGCCAAAAGAGGCGTGGATTGTGCGCGGCGACTTCCAATACCAGAGTGGATACGACGCTGCGAAACAACTCATGCAGCTCGACGAAAAACCGACGGCGATTTTTGCCTGCAACGACTTGATGGCAGTTGGTGTGATGGCGGCTTTGAGCGCATTAAATTTCCATGTTCCCGACGATGTCTCCGTCATTGGTTATGATGATGTGCCGTTGGCCTCCTTCGTCAATCCGCGTTTGACGACGATTGCACAACCGGCGCGTGATATTGGCAAACTCGCGGTGAAGCGCTTGCTAGAGCGCATCGAAACTAGTGATTCGCCGGTACAACAAACAATGTTGCCGGTCAAATTGATTGAGCGCGATTCTTGTGCGCCATTACAAATGTAGCGGTTTGAACATGCGCGGTGTAAAATCCATCGTTCAATTTGATAAGGCACAAGAGATCGTATACAATACGCAATCAATGCTGACCGGCGTGCCGAAGCAGAAAGAAGATCAGCCATGTCATCCGACTTGATTTTGAACATGCGCAACATCAGCAAATCATTTCCCGGTGTGCAGGCGTTGGACAGGGTGTCGTTGGAAGTCGGGCGTGGTGAAGTGCATGGTCTGTTGGGTGAAAATGGCGCCGGAAAGTCCACCTTGATGAAGATACTGTCCGGCGCGTATCGTCCAGACAGCGGCAGCATCGAATACAACGGGCAACTCATCCATATCGCTAGCCCGCATCAAGCACAGCAGCATGGTATCGTCACCATTTATCAAGAATTCAATCTCGTCCCAAGCCTGACGATTGCCGAGAATGTTTTCATGGGGCGCGAACCGGGCCCGTGGCGCTTCATCGACTGGACGGCGATGAAACGGCAAACGCGCGAACTGACCGAACGTATTGGTATCGACATCGACCCGATGACGATTGTGCGCAATCTTACCGTCGCCGAGCAACAAATGGTTGAAATCGCCAAGGCGCTGTCGATGGACTCGCGCTTGATTATCATGGACGAACCGACGTCGGCGCTCAGCAGCCAAGAAGTCGAGCAGCTTTTCCAAATCATCCGCGACTTGAAAGCGCAAGGACTGAGTATCATCTTCATCACCCATCGGCTCGAAGAAGTGCTCGAAATTTGTGACCGCATCACCGTATTGCGCGACGGACAAAATGTCGGCTCGCGTTCTGTCGAAGACGTGACAGTCAACGACATCATCAGCATGATGGTCGGGCGTTCGGCAGATGAATTGTTTCATCGCGAAGAAACGAGGTACGAACAAAACGAAGTCGTCTTGCGCGTCACCGGTTTGAGTCGAACCGGCACCGCACAAGACCCAAATGCCACTGTGCTCGAAGATATTTCGTTCGAGGTTTATCGCGGCGAAATTTTGGGGATTGCCGGTTTGGTCGGCGCGGGGCGGACGGAGTTGGCGCGGGTGATTTTCGGCGCGGACGCTTTTTCTTCGGGTACGATTGAAATCGATAACAAGCCGGTGCGTATTAAATCGCCGCGCGATGCGATTCGACATGGCATCGGTCTCGTGCCCGAAGACCGCAAGCAGCAAGCCTTGTTCCTCGCGCTGGCCGTGCGCGAAAATCTGAGCATAGCCGTATTGGGTAGAATGTTGAACTGGCATCTATTTGTTCGGCAAAATGAGGAACTTGATTTGGTCGATGAATATCGCCGCGCCCTCGATATTCGCATGAGTAGCCCTGAGCAAAAGGTCATAAATCTCAGCGGTGGCAATCAACAAAAGGTGGTCATCGCCCGTTGGTTGGCGATGCAACCAAAAGTCTTGATGGTCGATGAACCGACACGCGGCATTGATGTCGCCGCGAAAGCAGAAGTGCATGGATTGCTCGATGAATTGGCGCGAAACGGTATCGGTGTCGTCATGATTTCGTCGGAATTGCCAGAGATTTTGGCAATGAGCGACCGTATCATCACCATGCGCGAAGGCCGCCTGACGGGTGTGGTCGCACGCGAAGAAGCTACCGAAGAATTATTGATGGAGTTGATGACGCTGCGTGTTGATACAATGACTGGGCCATGATGTTCACCGGCTAATCACGGTAGGGGTAACCCGGTCGGCATCAACTTAAGGATGAATGCTTTCCAACCTCACCCCCCGGCCCCCTCTCCGCACGCGGGGAGAGGGGGAGAAAAAACGGTAAAGACACAACAGATCATAGATCATATTTATTCACAAGAGATTGTTTAAAGAGCATTTCATCATGACAGATATACAAAATCCGTCCGGAGAAAAACGAAAACACGATGAACCATTCGCGGAACGCGAGACCAATTATATCGACTTACTTGGTCGGTTCGCGCCGGTCATCTTCCTGCTCGTATTAATCGTCATTTTTTACGCGCTCAACCCGCGCTTTCTCTCTCAGCGCAATATTTTCAATGTCTTGCGGCAGGTGTCAATCACTGGCTTGCTGGCAATCGGCATGACATTTGTGATTCTGACGGCAGGCATCGATCTGTCGGTCGGGTCGTTACTCGCTTTTTCAGGAATTGTCGCGGCGGGCGTGGCGAAAGGAACGCGCACGAATACGCTTTCTCTCGGCACAACGGAAGAGAGCGGTTATGGCGTCTTGGCCGCGATATTGGCCGCCATTACTATCGGGATGCTCGGCGGTCTGGTACAGGGCGCGGCGACGACGAAATTCAAGATACCGCCGTTTGTCGTCACACTCGGTGGATTATCTGCTTTTCGCGGGGCGACTCTTCTATTTTCAAATGGGGGGCCGATTAGCGGTTTCAACGACGCCTTCACCGAGTGGGGTCAGGGCGAGATCGGCCCCGTACCGATTCCGGTGATTATCTTTCTCGGCTTCGCCGTCGTCGCGCATATCGTTCTACGTTACACACAGTACGGACGACATGTTTACGCTGTCGGTGGCAATCCTGAAGCGGCGCGGCTTTCTGGCTTGAATGTCGGGCTTATCACGACGAGTGTCTATGTCATTCAGGGATTCTTCGCAGGACTCGGTGGTTTTGTCCTCGCCGCCCGTTTGAATTCAGCCGAGGCGGTTGCTGGTACCGGCTTCGAGTTGACGGTTATCGCGTCGGTCGTCATCGGCGGCACAAGTTTGTTCGGCGGCGAAGGGAGTGTGCTCGGTACCGTCATTGGTTCATTATTGATTGGCGTGCTCATCAATGGCTTGGTTTTGAACAATGTCAACCCGTATGTACAACAAGTTTCAATCGGCATTGTGATCGTCATCGCCGTTGCCTTTGATACTTTCGTCAAGTCACGGCGCAGTATTTGACGACTTGAACCGCAAAGGGGCGCGGCACAATGTCTGGCGGTTTGCAAACACAATCCATTGTTCTTAATTTGATAAATGTGAGGTGGGGACATGCCTCGCCCCTACAATCTTACAAATCCATACGGAGGGAGGTGATGCACGGAGTCAATTACGAATCATCGATCCGTAAACATCAAGATATTTTAAGGAGAAAATGATGTCGCGAAATAAATTGTTCATTCTGTTATTGGCGATGCTCACAATAATGGCATCGGCAGCGCTAGCACCCGCTAGCGCGCAAGATATTGATGTCGAGTCGCTCAGTGCTTGCACGGCAGACAACCCGTTGACGATTGCGTCATCGCTGCCGAATTTGGGCTTCCCGTTCTTCGTCCACATGCAAAGTCAAATCGCTGCCGAAGCCGAAGCCATCGGTAACATCACCCTCATCGAAACGGATGGGCAAAACAGCGTGCCGAAGCAAACGGCGGATGTCGAAGCCGCCATCACGCAGGGCGTCGATGCGATTGTCATCAGCCCGCTTGATGTCGACGCCATGGCGCCCGTGCTGCAAGAGGCGGTTGACGAAGGCATCCCCGTCGTGACCATTGACCGCCGCGTCAACGGTGTCGATGGCATCCTCGCGCATGTCGGTGCGGACAATGTGCGCGGCGGCGAAATCCAAGCCGAGACCATCATGAGCCTCTTCCCCGATGGCGCCACCGTCTTCCACCTGCAAGGGCAGCCCGGTTCAGGCCCCGGCATCGACCGCAATCAAGGCGTCCACAATGTCCTCGACCCGGTCGCCGACAAATATCCGATCATCTTCGAGCAGACGGCGAACTTCGCCCGCGATCAGGGCTTGTCCGTCACCGAAGCCGGTCTCGCCGGTTTGGACGAACCCCCCGATGTGATCGTTGCCGCCAATGATGATATGGCGCTCGGCGCTGCCGAAGCTGTCTCTGCTCTCGGCCTCGACATCCCCATCATCGGCTTCGATGCCCTGCCCGAAGCCCTCGTCGCCATTCAAGAGGGTCGCTTGACCGGTTCGATTGAACAACAACCCGGTTTGCAAAGCCGCACGGCGCTGCGCATCGCTGTTGACTTCGCTTGCAACGGCAACGAACCCGCTGAGTCCGTCATCTTGCTTGAGCCGACCATGATTACCGCCGACAACCTCGACCAAGCCGAACGCATCGGCGAAGTCGAATAATTTTCATATTGATCGTTATAGGGCGAGACTTCGGCCTCGCCCTGCTGTATAAGTGGGATACAACAAACAACGGTGGCTATTTTGTCACCGTTGTTTGGTATGCGAGCGATGGACTTATGAACGGCGTTTGGGTTTTGCTTTGTCGTCATGAAACGCAAGCGCATATTGCCCGATGAGATGCGCCTGCACCGGGATCGTCAGCGCCGCCGACAGCAACCAACCGACAACCGGGAACACATTCACAAAGAGCAAGCCGAGATTGGCAAGCCACGCGAAGATCATCCACTGTATTGTCAAACTGCCGTTGTGCCGAGCGGTGTTGAACAAATCGCCAAAGCGGAAAAATTCACCGGTACGATACGTGTCGCTAAAACGAATCACGCCGACGACGAGCATCGGCCAAGTCATCAGATTGTAGACCAACAAGAACGGCAATAGACAGAACAACGTCACCAACAAACCCAACGTATCGCCGAGAACACCTTGCGCCGTCAACAAACAGAAAGACAGCAACAAGTTCGGCAAATTGTAAACGATGATAGCGACGAGGACATTGCCGCCTTTGGCAATCTTGTCGCCGTAATTTTCCCATTCCGGCAATGGACGGGCTTTGCCATCACGGACATTGCGGATGATGTCAACGCCGTATCCCAACAGCGCCGCCCACGCGACAAAGCCGATCAACATTGGTAGCAGCAGCGTCGCGACGATAGCTGTCACCGCCGTGATGAGCGATTTCACCATCCAATCGGGATCATCGAATATATACAAAAAAGCGTGGGTAATGTCCACAATGGCACGAGCCTCAGCGTGACAATCAATATGTAGAGATCAAGATGCGGTTCGCGATTATCGCAATTGCAGCCGTTGTGACTGCACCTCGCTCATGGCATCAATCGTATCTTGCAGACTGGCGACCTCATCTTGAATTTCGAGGCGCAGACGTTGTGCTTGTGAGCTGTCAACTTCTTTCGTGCCGAGCAAGGTCATCTGCGCATAAATCGTGCCGAGCGCCGTCAGCGTGCTCTCAAGTTGAATCTCGGCGCGTTTAGCGCTGCTGGCCGACTCATCAAGGCTTTGGAGTTGTTGCTCAAGTTGCTGCACCTGCCGTGCAAGGTCGTCGCGCACTTTTTCGTCATGTTCGGCGGCGAGACGAGTGCGGGCTTTTTCCAGTTGTTGGGGGACACGCTGCCGGTCGCGTTCGACGAGTTCGTTATTCTCGAAAGCATCGATATGCTGCGCGAGGTTGTACATGTGCGCAATCCAATCATCGATGTCCGCAACTGTTTGTCGCAAGTGCATCCGCATCGCGCCTTTGTGTCGCGCCAGCAAATTAATCATATTGCGGCGATATTCCAACGCGCTCTGCAAACGTTCTCGCGAAACCGGGTTGCTAATCGCACGCAGATCGTATTTATTCTCGAATTCACGCGCGACTGCTTCGGCGTTGGCTTCGGGGTCGGTAATCGTCGAGGCAATCAACGCGAGTTCGGCCAGCACACCGCCGACAACCCAGAACCACGGTTGCCAAACGTCAAACGGTCGTGGGAAGAAGACCACCAACGCCGCCGTCAGCGCGATGGTGAAGGCCGTTTCCCATCGCAAGACGGCGCGTTGTAAAATTGCACCCAACGCACGTTGTCGAACAGGATCCAAATTATTTTGGGACATGATTTCATTCTTCAAGTTTCGGTTGTTCAATAATCTGTCAGCAAACGAAGCTATTCGTTGTTTATAAAGATGATTAAACCGCAAAGGACGCAAAGATAAATATATCGGCTGTTTACATTGAGCAATGATATTCAATCTATACTACGCAAAACCGCACGCACGAGTCGCAAAATGCAAACAGGGTCGCCACATCACACAGCAGACCCCGTCTCATCGTCTTACATCATCAACGTGTTATTTGTTCTCATCACTGCTGCCGAGCAACCGACGACGCCGTTCTTCAAGCTGCCGTTCGATTTCGTTGCCGCGCACGGCTTCATCGATTTGGTCGGCGATGTTTTGCGTCGCCATTTCAAGCCGCGCATCTTCTTGATCGATCCGCGCACGAATCGAATCGGCCAGGCTGTCGATTTCGCTGTCGCCAGTGTTCGCGAGGGCGTCGAGGCTGCCAATCGTCTTTCGGGTGACTTCTTTGGCTTTCGCCAACTCGATCAGCGAACGCAGATGTTCGCGTTCTTGCCGGACAGTCGTCAGCTTCGTTTCGAGCTTGCTGCGCATGTCAAGCATTTTTTGGTATTGCCCCTCTTGATCTTGCCACTGCTCATAATATTCTTGCGCGAGTTCTTGTTTCGTGTTCAACTCAGCCTGCGCACGCGCTGCCAAGTCGTCGCGTCCTTGTACAATGAGCGTGTCAATATCGCGGTCGAGCTTTTCGGCAGCGTCGGCAAATTCTTGATACTTACGCTTGAGGGTGCGCACGGTACCGCCGACCGTCGCCGCCGAATCTTCCAACGCTTCGAGGTTGCGTTCAACTTGACGGATATATTCGTCCATCACCTGAACGGAACTATCTTCCAACGCTTTGTCCACAATCGAATGCAAATTGGCGCTAATCAATGTCTGAATTTTTTGTAGTAACGAGGGAGCCATCAATCGTCTCCTGAAATGTATGTGTGTTATCTCACATCAGTTTAGCACGAAGATTTGCGTTGTGCATGTGCCGAATGCGATAAGACCTCAATTGTTCTGCCCTTCGTTTGGCAAACCTTGTTGAAGCGGTAAGGCAAGTGTAAAGGTACTTCCTGCTCCTTCTTCGCTCTCTACCATGACAGTACCGTTGTGGAGATCAACGATTTTGCGAACAATCGATAATCCCGTCCCGGTACCTTGATCTTCATAAACCGGACGATTGATCTGATAAAAGTTCTTCCAAATCGACTCAAATTCTTCTTCTGGGATACCACGTCCATTATCACGAATCGATAAATACAGCATATCATCTTGCGTCGACAATTTGACCGCCACCTTTGCGACTTTATCTTTGTCGGTGAATTTGATGGCGTTTTCAATCAATTGAACAATCGCGCTGCGTATATATTCGTGGTCAACCACAATAGTTGGCAGATTGTCCGGGAAGGTAAAGGTGAACTCAACCTTGCGTTCTTGATATTCTTCGCGCACTTGATAACACAATTGTTCAACGATAGCCGGCAATTGAACCATCGGGCGTTTGCGCCATTCAAAATTGTTGGCTGCTTCGCCCGTTTCTAATTCGATTAAGGTGATGAAATTTTCGATTAAACGACGGATCCGGCGAGCGCCTTCATGCACACCGCGCAAAAAAGTGAGCAATTCCTCATCATCAAATTCGGCGACATTATTGTCGTTGAGCATATCTGCATACGCGACGACAAATGTCAACGGGGTGCGAAATTCATGATGAATAATCGTCAAGATATTGCGTTTGAGAGTCGATATATCGCTGTCCATGGCTACATTCAACATGCGTTGTCGCCTCAAACGTTGTTGTACCGCCGTCAACAATTCTTCCG
Organism: Chloroflexota bacterium; assembly: GCA_003695675.1. Classification (GTDB taxonomy): domain Bacteria; phylum Chloroflexota; class Anaerolineae; order Aggregatilineales; family Phototrophicaceae. Next base: position 480 of record RFIA01000188.1, on the reverse strand, counting down.
GATCAAACGGTTTGACGAGATAATCATCAACGCCGAGCAATTTCCCATATTGAATATCTTTTTTGGTATCTTTCGCCGTCAAAAAAATAAATGGAATCTTCATCCATCGGCTTTCTTCTCGCACCGCCTCAAAAAATTTAAAGCCGTCCATGCCCGGCATCATAATATCGGATACGATTAAGTCGGGTGGTTGATTGACATTGTTGCGGAGAATCTCTAACCCCTGTTTGCCATTCTCAGCCGTCATCACCTGATATTGATTGTGCATTTCGAGAATTTCTTTGAGGCCTTCAAGCAAATTCACATCATCTTCGACGATTAACACCCGCTCTTGTGTCGATGGCAACATAAACAAACTCCTCAATAGAAATATTTTTTCAGCGCTCAAGTTATCGGTGAGCACAATACTTAAATTGTGGTTGATTATATCGTTAAAATGATATTGCTTCCCGCTCTCGATTTTATACAAAGAGAACGCAT